>NZ_CP092418.1:4625000-4855835 GCF_023716485.1 Microbulbifer variabilis | reverse complement strand
TTCCATCGATGGGTTATCCACAAGAAAGCGTGGCGCTGTTGAAAAAATTGCGCAAAAATGTCCATGCAATCAGGTATTTGCGTAACAATTAGACAATTGAAGCCTACGCCTTTGGAACTTTATCCACAGCTGTCTGTGCATATCTTGGGGTCAATCGGTGGGCATCACGAAATACATCAGGTAGCTCAAGGGCTTGTCGATTAGCCGTTATTTGGCATCAGTGATTTAGTGGTAAACAAGCCGAATATCTCCCGTCTGTGCGTTGCTTTCACTGTTGCCTTTCTATACAATCCGCGGCCTTCGCAGCGCGTAGCTCCGTCTGCCCCGGCTCTGTGCCGGACCGGAGCCCAGGCCGCGGCCGGGGATGGTCCCGAGAAATCTTGAACACAAAGTCTCAGGTAGCAAGACTATGAAACGCACATTTCAACCCAGCAACTTGAAGCGCAAACGCACTCACGGTTTCCGCGCTCGTATGGCAACCAAAAACGGCCGTAAAATCCTGGCCCGCCGCCGCGCTAAAGGCCGCAAAGTACTGTCTGCATAATATCTCTTCTTTTTAGAGATTCTCCCTATGCAGCAGGTGCGCAGCAGCTTTGGATTTGCCAAGACTCTGCGCCTGCTTAATGCGGCGCAGTATCGCAAGGTTTTCAATGAAAACGTTGTGCGCGCCGCGCATCCCCACCTCCTGATCCTCGCATGCCCCAGTGATTCTGAGCATCCGCGCCTCGGCTTGGTAATTGCCAAGAAGCACGTGCGCAACGCCTCCGACCGCAATCGAATCAAGCGAATTACCCGAGAAACCTTCCGCTTGCAGCAACACCAGTTGCCGCCGCTGGATGCTGTAGTATTGGCTCGCCCGGGGGTTGCAGATCTGGATAAGGCCGTACTGGCGAAGACACTAAACAAGCTCTGGCGCAAGCTGGCCAAGCGCGCGCAACAGCCACAATCGAAGTCATGAAGTGGCTACTGATCAAGCTGATACACGTCTACCGCTATCTGGCCAGCCCATGGGTAGGTAACCAGTGCCGCTTTTACCCAACCTGCTCGCGATACTCCGAAGAGGCGATTGAAACTCACGGAGCCTTAAAGGGGGGTTATTTAACTGCGCGCCGCCTTATAAAATGCCACCCCTGGCACCCTGGTGGACTGGACCCGGTTCCCCCCACCAAACACAAGAACACGCTCTAGGTATTAAGATGGATTGGCAACGCTATACGCTGCTAGGTGGAATTCTCGCGGTTCTCCTCGCACTTATCTTCCAGTGGAATGCATTTCAAGAGCAGCACACTCCTGAACTCGACCGCGAAACCATAGTTCACGACGATATACAGAGCGGCAGCCAAATCCCGGCGCAGACCAGCGAAAACGGCAATGGCGATGTACCCCAACTGGAGTCCCAAGCGCCAGCAGAGACAGGCACCGATAGCGGCCAACGCACGCTCATCAATGTCACCACCGACGTCTTTGATCTGCTCATTGATCCTCGTGGCGGTGATATCGTAAAAGTGGCCCTGCGACAGTTCCAGGAAAAGCTGGATACGCCTGACCAGCCCTTAATCCTGTTAAACCAGACTCGCTATCACACCTATATCGCCCAGAGTGGTCTGATCGGTAACAACGGCACCGATAGCGCCGCTGGCCGCCCCCTGTTTAAGGTTGAAAAGACCAACTACGCCATGGTGGAAGGGCAGGATCAACTGATTGTGGATCTGACCCTGCAGCAAGAAGGTGCAAATATCACCAAACGCTACACCTTCAAGCGTGGGGACTACCTCGTTCAAGTGGCCTACCTGGTGGATAACACCAGCGCCAAGCCCTGGTCCGCCGCCATGTTTGGCCAGATCAAGCGCGATGCCAGTGAGCCGGTCACTGATACTGGTTTTGGTATGTCACCCTTCCTCGGTGCCGCTCTTCACACCAACGAAGAAAATTACTTCAAGCAGGATTTTGAGGAAATCGCCGAGAAACCCACCCGCACCACAGTGGAAGGCGGCTGGGTAGCCATGGTGCAGCACTATTTCCTTAGCGCCTGGATTCCCCCACAGGATGAACGCAACACTTTTGAGCTGCGCGAATTGTCCAACGGACTATTCCGTATGGGCTTCACCGCCCAGCCGGTACAAATCCCCGCCGCGACTCAGGGCGAGCTGAGCGCTTCCTTCTATGCCGGCCCCAAGGATGTCTACCGCCTGGAGGAGATCTCACCCTATCTTGACCTGACCGTGGATTACGGCTGGCTGTGGTGGATTGCCAAGCCGCTGTTCCGCGTACTGCACTTTATCCAGGAGCATATTGTCAGCAACTGGGGCTGGGCGATTATCTTGCTCACCGTCTTTATCAAGACACTGCTGCTGCCACTGTCCGCCGCAGGCACCAAGTCTATGGCGCGCATGCGCAAGTTTGCTCCACAGATGAAAAAACTGCAGGAGCAGTACAAGGACAATCGTCAGAAGTTGGCGGAAGAGACCATGAAACTCTACCGCCGCGAGAAGATCAATCCCATGGGGGGCTGCCTGCCGATCCTGCTGCAGATGCCGGTGTTTATCGCCCTCTACTGGATGCTTACCGAAACCGTTGAGCTGCGCCACGCGCCCTGGATCTTCTGGATTCACGACCTGTCGGCAAAGGACCCTTATTTCATCCTGCCGGTACTGATGGGCCTGTCCATGTGGTTTATGCAGAAGCTGAACCCGGCCCCCACCGACCCGACCCAGGCCCGTATCATGCAGCTGATGCCGGTGATGATGACGGTGTTCTTCCTGTGGTTCCCGGCTGGCCTGGTTCTGTACTGGATCGCCAACAACCTGATCACCATCGGTCAAACCTGGTATATCAACAAGCAGGTGGATGCCGGAAAATACTGATCAAGTATCCACAGATCACAAACAACAAGGGCCGCAACTGCGGCCCTTTTCCGTTATGTCGAGTACACTCAGCCGATGACACAACAAAGCCTTAATCGCGACACCATCGCCGCCGTCGCCACCGCACCAGGGCGCGGTGGTATCGGTGTAATCCGCCTATCTGGCCCCAAAGCCCTGTCCATTGCCCAGCAAATCTGCGGGGATAAACCGCTCAAAGCGCGCTATGCCCATTACCGAAATTTTTTCCACAGTGAGCAACTGATCGACCAGGGACTCGCCCTATTCTTCCCAGGCCCCAACTCATTTACCGGAGAAGACGTGGTGGAACTGCAGGGCCACGGTGGCCCGGTCATTCTCGATCAACTGCTGAAGGCAACGATCGAACTGGGAGCCCGCCAGGCACGTCCCGGGGAGTTTTCTGAACGCGCCTTCCTCAACGACAAAATGGATCTCACCCAAGCCGAAGCGATCGCCGATCTGATTGATGCCGGTAGTGCCCAGGCGGCACGCAACGCCATGCGTTCACTACAGGGCGCTTTTTCCGACAAGATCGAAGACCTTGTGGAAAGCCTTACCCACCTGCGTATCTATGTGGAAGCCGCCATCGATTTTCCCGAAGAGGAGATCGACTTTCTCGCCGATGGCAAGGTGGCTGCAGATATCCAGGCCCTACTGGCACAAATGGCTGGTGTGGAAGCTCAGGCGCGCCAGGGCGCCATTATGCGCGAGGGTATGCGGGTGGCCATTGCCGGGCGCCCCAATGCCGGCAAGTCGAGCCTGCTCAATGCCCTCGCGGGTCGCAATACTGCCATCGTCACCGATATCGCCGGCACCACCCGCGATATCTTGCGGGAAGATATCCACATTGACGGCATGCCCCTGCAGTTCGCCGATACCGCCGGCCTGCGGGATGCGCCAGATAAAGTAGAGCAAATAGGCATCGAGCGCGCCTGGGAGGAGATTCACCAGGCGGATCGCGTGCTCCTGGTAATGGATGCAGAGCAACTTCACTCACTGGACCCGGCAGAGGCCTGGCCGGAATTTACCAACCAGCTTCAGGACTTAGACAAGCTCACACTGGTACTGAACAAAATTGATCTCAGCGATTACAGTGCCGGCCTCCAAGCTCACACTCAAGGAGTGCCGGTTATAGCCATCAGCGCCAAGACCGGTGCGGGCCTCGAAGCACTGAAGGAGCATTTGAAACAGTCTATCGGCTTCAGTGGTGCTGCCGAAGGCACTTTTAGTGCGCGTAGACGCCATTTAGAGGCTCTTGAGCGCGCCCGCGCCTTTATTGAGCAAGGTTCCCAGCAGCTCCACAGCCATGGTGCCGGTGAATTACTCGCGGAAGACTTGCGTCAGGCCCAGCAGGCGTTGGGGGAAATCACCGGTGCAATGAGTGCGGACGAGCTGCTCGGGAAAATTTTCGGCAGCTTTTGTATCGGAAAATAAGAAGGTGAGGAGTTCCACGCACTTATCCAATTGGGGGCGCTAGCTAATAGCGTCCTCTTCTCTTCCCTAAAGTACCTCCCCACTCTCCTTCTTCTTATTCTCCTTCTGGCACAAGTTCCACACCTCTTGCTCACAGGAAGAGCCCAGATCTATCCTAGGTTGTTAAAAAAGTTCTATTTAATCCCCAGCTTTCCCGCATATTTTCCACGAAATAGGTGAGAAATAAGCTTGAGATAGCTATTTAAATGGCTCTTAAGGGAAAGAAGTTATACATGTCCACGGGGATTACCCGTGGATAATCTTATTGGCAGTTATCTCACCATTAACCCACACCCATTCAATGGGTATATGCACAGATTTATACATAGCGTTCGACTACTCACAGGTATCCCCCAGAAAGTCTGGGTAAAGCACCACAGACACTAGTCAAAAAAAGCTGACTGTGGGCAAAAGAGGGGATAAGCACCTGCAAAATAGAATAATCGTATGATGATAACTTCCTAATAAGAGTAGATAGGGCAAAGTTGTCCCAAGTTTTCACAGCCTCATACCCCGGTTACCCCTGTGTCCACCAAGGGTTTGTCGGCAGGGTTTTCATCTTTATAACTTATTGTTTTTAAAGGTTTTTTTGTGCTTATACCGAGTTGCCGTAGGTCTAATAAAAACAATAAATATAAAAAAATACTCTTTAAGATATACATATATTCATTAGTAAGAGTGTTTAAGAAAGCAAGACAGAGTTTTGAAATTCATCCGATCAGAAGTTGATATTCAGGAAGGAGAGAGAAAGACAAAGGCAGAGCTTTCCTAAACAGCTTGAATAAAGCCAATTGCTGAGGACACTTACTGACTATAAAATGTGCGCCCCAAGTTGTAACCAGTAGCAGCCACTATGGAATTCCCTAAGACCTATGATGTGATCGTGATCGGCGGAGGCCATGCAGGTACCGAAGCCTCCCTGGCAGCGGCACGTATGGGAGCTTCCACTCTGCTACTGACCCACAATATCGAGACCCTTGGGCAAATGTCCTGCAACCCGGCCATTGGCGGTATTGGCAAGAGTCATCTCGTGAAGGAGGTCGATGCCCTCGGTGGCGCTATGGCAACGGCAACAGACCTGGGCGGAATTCAGTTCCGGGTCCTCAATGCCCGCAAAGGCCCCGCAGTAAGGGCAACTCGTGCCCAGGCCGATAGAGCCCTATATCGTGCCGCGATCCGTTCGATCCTGGAAGCACAGGAAAACCTGGAGATCTTCCAACAAGCGGCAGATGACCTGATTGTCGAAGGCGAACGCGTTGTGGGCGTTGTCACCAACGCAGGAGTACGCTTTCGCGCCAAGACAGTGGTACTGACCGCCGGGACTTTCCTCGGTGGGCGTATCCACATCGGCTTGGATAACCACGCCGGCGGCCGCGCCGGAGACCCACCCTCGATTGCCTTGGCGGATCGTCTGCGCGAACTGCCTTTCCGTGTCGAGCGCCTCAAAACCGGCACCCCTCCTCGTATTGATGCCCGCTCAGTAGATTTCAGTGAGTTGGAGGAGCAGTGGGGAGACAGTCCCACACCGGTAATGTCTTACTTGGGCAGCCGCGATCAGCACCCACGCCAGGTCTGCTGCTGGATTACCCACACAAATACCCGTACTCATGAAATTATCCAAGGGGGGCTCGACCGCTCGCCCATGTATTCCGGTGTGATTGAGGGGATTGGCCCGCGCTATTGCCCCTCCATTGAGGACAAGGTGCACCGCTTTGCGGACAAAGACAGCCACCAGGTGTTTATCGAGCCGGAGGGGCTGACTACCAACGAGCTATACCCCAATGGTATTTCCACCAGTCTGCCTTTCGATGTGCAGATTGAGCTGGTGCACTCCATCAAGGGCTTTGAAAAGGCGCATATCACCCGCCCGGGCTATGCGATTGAGTACGATTTCTTCGATCCGCGCGATCTTTTGCCGTCCCTGCAAACCAAATTTATCCAGGGGCTCTATTTTGCTGGCCAGATCAATGGCACCACCGGCTACGAAGAAGCGGCCGCCCAGGGGCTCCTGGCTGGCGCCAACGCCGCCCTGCAGGCCCAAGAGCGCGAAGCCTGGTCCCCGCGTCGGGATGAAGCCTACCTGGGCGTGCTTGTGGATGATTTGATCACCAGTGGCACCAAAGAGCCCTACCGCATGTTTACCAGCCGTGCGGAATATCGCTTGCTGCTCCGTGAGGACAATGCTGACCTGCGCCTGACCGAAAAAGGTCGCGAATTGGGCCTTGTCGACGATACCCGCTGGGCAGCGTTCAGTGAAAAGCGCGAGGCGATCGCCCGGGAAACCCAGCGACTGCAAGAGACCTGGGTGCACCCAAAGACGCCCCAGGCCGCCTCTGTAGAAACCAAATTGCCGCAGCCATTGGCGCGGGAATACAGCCTGATGGACCTGCTGCGCCGTCCGGAACTGGGCTATCAGGATGTGGCGGGCCTCAAAGGGGAAGCGGTAACCGACGAGCAGGTTGCCGAACAGGTGGAAATTTCGGCCAAGTACGCCGGCTATATCGATCGCCAGCGCGAGGAAATTGAGCGCTTGCAGGCCTACGAAGATACCCCGATCCCGGCGGACTTCGACTATAGCGATATTTCTGGTCTGTCCAATGAGGTCAAGCAAAAGCTGGGAGAGACCCGCCCGGATACCCTGGCGCGGGCCTCGCGAATACCGGGCGTGACGCCCGCATCCATATCCCTGCTGTTGATCCAGTTGAAAAAGCGCGGGCTGCTCAAGCGCAAAAAAGCGGTATAAATCGGTTTTCCACAGGGTATCCCGCGAGGCCCTGCGGGGTTTGAATTTCGCGGGACTACTGGGGGATAGACCCATTTCTCACTCAATGGAACAGTTTCGTCCGCGCCTGTTAGAGGCGGCGGCACAGATGTCGGTGGTACTCAGTGACCGGCAGCAGGATCAGCTACTGGAATACCTGGCGCTTTTTGCCCGCTGGAACAGTGCTTACAACCTGTCCGCCATACGCGACCCGGAGCAGATGCTGGAGCGCCATATTATCGACAGCCTCAGTGTGGTAAATCTCTGTGGCGAAGGCTCTTTGATCGATGTGGGTAGCGGTGGCGGCCTACCAGGGATTCCTCTGGCAATTGTGCATCCGGAGCGCGCCATCACCCTGCTCGACAGCAATGGCAAGAAGACCCGCTTCCTATTCCAAGTGGCCAGCACCCTGCCCCTGCCCAATATCACGGTAGTCAATGAGCGGGTAGAAGCCTTTGTGCCAGAACAGCCTTTTGCCGGTGTGGTGTCCCGCGCCTTTGCCTCCATCGAAGATATGGTCAATGGCAGTGAGCATATGTTGGCACCCAGGGGTCGTTTTTATGCCATGAAGGGCAAGCTGCCTGAGGATGAGTTGAGCGCTCTGCCAAAAGGCATTAAGGTCGAGCAGGTGCACCGGTTGTCGGTGCCTGGCTGCGACGGTGAGCGACATATGATTCAGCTCTGTCGCACAGAATAAGATGATAGTTTGGTGGGCCTGTCGCCCGCTCAATCCTACTCCCCTGTCGTGGGGCACAACAGCCGCCGCCCGAAGCCGAGCCGGCGTCGGGGCAAACGCACCCGGAAACAACAAAGGACAAGAATCTTGAGCAAGATATTTGCTGTGGCCAACCAGAAAGGCGGGGTTGGCAAGACCACTACCTGCGTCAACCTGGCCGCATCTTTGGTTGCCAACAAGCGGCGCGTATTGCTGATCGACCTGGACCCCCAGGGCAATGCCACCATGGGCAGTGGTGTGGATAAAAGTGACCTGGAGATGTCCGGTTACGATGTGCTGGCCGCTGAGTTACCCGTTGAGCAGGCCATTGTATCCACAGAGAGCGGTTTTGATTTGATCCCTGGCAACGGTGACTTGTCTGCGGCAGAGGTGGAGTTGCTGAATCTGGAGGGGCGCGAATCTCGTCTGAGCCGCGCTCTGGCAACGGTGAGCAATCGTTACGATTACGTGATTATCGACTGCCCGCCGTCGCTAAATATGCTGACGGTAAACGCCCTCTGTGCAGCTCACGGCGTATTGATTCCCATGCAGTGCGAATATTATGCCCTGGAGGGACTGTCAGCCTTGGTGGATACGATCACCCAGATCCAGCAGACTGCTAATCCGGACCTGAAAATCGAAGGCATCTTGCGTACCATGTACGATCCGCGCAACAGTCTTACCAGCGAAGTATCGGCGCAGTTGCAGGAGTATTTTGGCGATAGCCTGTATCGAACTTGTATTCCGCGCAATGTGCGCTTGGCGGAAGCGCCCAGTTTTGGTAAACCGGCGTTGGATTACGATCGCCACTCCAAGGGCGCTATCGCCTACCTGGCATTGGCTTGTGAAATCAATCGCCGCCATCCCGCCAATCAATCTACCAAAAAGAAAAACCGCCCCATGGCGGAAGCGGTATAAGGGGTAATAACTATGGCCGCCAAACGCAAAGGACTGGGCCGGGGCTTATCCCACCTGATCAGCAATAAAAACAGCACCGTGATCGCCGAGGCTACCGGTGAGGCCGAAACCGAAACTGCCGTGGTCGACGGTGAGTTGAAAGAATTGCCGATCGAGTTTTTGCAACGGGGTCGCTACCAGCCGCGCCGGGATTTTCCACAGGAGTCCCTGCAGGAACTGGCGGACTCTATTCGCGCCCAGGGTATTATGCAGCCGATCGTCGTACGTGGTATCGGCGAGCAAAGCTACGAGATTATTGCCGGTGAGCGGCGTTGGCGTGCCGCCCAACTGGCGGGATTGGAGAAAGTGCCAGCGCTGGTGCGCAGCGTTTCCGATGAAGCCGCCATCGCCATGGCATTGATCGAGAATATCCAGCGTGAAGATCTGAATCCGGTCGAAGAGGCTGTGGCCCTTAAGCGGCTGCAGGATGAATTCAAGCTGACTCAGCAGGAAGTGGCCGATGCGGTGGGTAAATCTCGAACTGCCGTGACCAACTTACTGCGCTTATTGAGCCTCAGTGAAGAGGTGCGCACTTTCCTTGAGCGCGGTGACCTGGAGCTGGGCCATGCCAAGGCGCTGCTCGGTCTCTCCGGTGCCACCCAGCGTTCCGCCGCACGTCAGGTTGTCGAGCGCAGCCTCACCGTGCGCCAGACGGAAGCGCTGGTGCGTCGCCTGCAACAGCCGGCCACGCCGAAGCAGGAAAAGCCCAAGCCCGACCCCAATATCCGCCGCCTTACCGAGCGCCTGGCGGAAAAGGTCGGAGTGCCGGTCTCTATCGATCACAACGAAAAGGGCAATGGTCGCCTGGTGCTGAAATTTACCACTCTGGAAGAGCTGGACGGAATCCTTGCCCACCTCGGTTACGCCGAGGATTAAAGCCGTGGCGAAATGCGCGTCCTAGTGGCGCGCGCAATAACTGTTGGCAATTACTCACTGCGCCGAGTAATTCCGCGCAAAACCTCCCGAAAATCAAATAAGTTGGCGACATTTGCCGGTTGAATCGGCGATGCTGTTGCAGCATAATTCGCACGCCCAAATTTTGGGCGGACAGCGCACAGAAGTCGGCTTATCCCGTCTATGAGAAAACCCCCGGTATTACGAATTGCCGCGGTACAGCTTCTGCTGATATCGGTGGCCAGTGCGGTACTGCACTTGAGTGGCAAACCGGTGACGGCGCTCTCCGTATTTATCGGCGGTGCCCTATGTGCACTGCCCGGAGCATATTTCGGCAGGCGCGCCTTTCGCGATAGCGGTGCGCGCGCGGCCCATCGCGTGGTAGGCAATTTCTACCGCGCGGAAACCGGCAAATTTATATTGACCATGGCGGGTTTTGCGGCAGTTTTTGCCACCGTCAAGCCGCTGAATGCGGCAGCGCTTTTTATCAGCTACGTCCTCTGTGTGATCGTGCAGTGGATTATGGTGGCGCGCATGGTCCGCTAGCCGGTGGATAAGAAAAAAAGAATTCTTACTTTTACGATTGTTGAGGAACTATGGCGGGCGAAGCTCTAACTGCGACGGGGTATATCCAACACCACCTGCAAAATATGACTTACGGCAAGCTGCCGGCCGGGTACACCCGCGCCGATGGTTCTGTGCTTAGTGAGTCCACCTGGACTATGGCGCATTCCTCTCAGGAAGCCGCGGATATGGGCTTTTGGGCCCTACATGTGGATACCCTGGGTTGGTCTATCGGCCTCGGTCTGATTTTCTGTTTCCTGTTTGCCCGCGCTGCCAAAAAGGCCAGTGTGGATAAGCCCACCGGTTTCCAGAGTTTTGTGGAGCTGGTCACCGAGTTTATCGACAAGCTGGTTAAGGAAACCTTCCCCCACCGCAACACCATGGTTGCCCCGATGGCGTTGACCATTTTTGTGTGGGTGTTCCTGATGAACCTGATGGACCTGGTGCCGGTGGACTGGCTACCGATGGCTGCCGCCAAGATTTCCGGTAACGATCACCTCTTCTTTAAAGTGGTTCCGACTACCGACCCGAACGCCACTCTGGGTATGGCCCTGGCGGTGTTTGCGCTGATGATTTTCTTCAGTATTCGCGAAAAAGGTGCCATCGGTTTCCTGAAAGAGCTGACTCTGCACCCTTTCCATACCGGCAAGCTGTTCTTTGACATCCTGCTGATCCCGGTCAACTTCCTGCTGGAGGCAGTATCCCTGATCGCCAAGCCGATCTCCCTGGGCCTGCGTCTGTTCGGAAACCTCTACGCCGGTGAAATGATCTTTATCCTGATCGCGATTGTCTTTGGCGTTGGCGTTCTCGGCTTTATTGGTGCGGGTCTCCTGCACATGGGCTGGGCGATCTTCCACGTACTGGTAATCGTGCTGCAGGCGTTCGTATTTATGGTATTGAGCACCGTGTACATGGCGATGGCACACCATCGCGACGATGAGCACGAGCACGATCAATAAGTTTTTAACCCTTTTTTCGACCTTTACAACAACTCTTTAACTTTGATTTGGAGAACACAATGGAAGCATTAGGTCTGGTTTACATCGCAAGTGCACTGCTGATCGGTCTGGGCGCCCTGGGCACCGCTATCGGTTTCGGTACTCTGGGTGGCAAGCTGCTGGAAGGTTCCGCTCGTCAGCCTGAACAGGCTCCGGCTCTGCAGGGCAAAATGTTCCTGATGGCTGGTCTGCTTGACGCGGTTCCGATGATCGGTGTTGGTATCGCTATGTACCTGATCTTCGCCGTAGCTCCTGGTCTGGTTTAATTACGCCGTTCCAATTGCCCTTAACCCTATTTAAAGAGCAAGAGGTGTCGGTGTGAATATCAACCTGACTCTAATCGGCCAGTCGATTACTTTCCTGTTTTTCGTCTGGTTTTGCTGGAAGTTTGTTTGGCCGCCGCTTTTGGGCGTGATGAAAGAGCGTGAGCAGAAGATCGCAGATGGTCTCGCTGACGCCGAGCACGCGCAGAAAGATCTGGAACTGGCCAAGCGCAAAGCTGCCGAGCAGCTGAAAGAAGCCAAAGATCAGGCGAGCGAGATTATCGATGGCGCCAACAAGCGCGCTAATCAGATTATCGATGAAGCAAAGCAGGCTGCGCATGCCGAGGGCGATCGCCTGAAAGCTGCGGCTAAAGCTGAGATCGACCAGGAAGTGAATCGCGCTAAAGAGCAACTGCGCAGCCGTGTGGCAGACCTGTCTGTCCTGGGTGCGGAGAAGATTCTCGCGGTCAATATCGACGCTAAGGCGCACGACGACCTGATCGACAAACTGGCAGCCGAGCTGTAAGCGAGGAACCCCATGGCGGAACTCAGCACACTGGCCCGGCCCTACGCTAAAGCTGCATTTGCCTATGCGCAGCAAGCCTCCCACTTAGGTGGTTGGAGCGCTGCGCTGGAAACTGCGGCGGCGGTCAGCCAGAACGAAAAAGTGCGTGAGCTGCTGGATAATCCACAGCTCACCAGTGAAGAGCGCGCAGATAAATTCCTGTCGATCTGTTCAGACGAGCTCGGCGAGCACGGAAAAAATTTCATCCGGTTGCTGGCGGAAAACCACCGCCTGCAGCTGCTGCCGGAAATTTCCGAGCTGTTCGAAGAGCTGAAAGCGCAGGCGGAAGCCACCCTCGAGGTGGAAGTTGTTTCCGCGCACGCCCTGAGCGATGCACAGGCGCAAGCACTGGGCCAAAAGCTCAGGGCGAAGTTTGAACGCGAAATACATCTGCACAGCTCGGTGGACGAGAGCCTGCTGGGCGGCGCGATCATCCGCGCCGGTGATACAGTCATCGACGGTTCCGTACGCGGCCGTCTGGCCAAGCTCGCCGAGGCGATGAACTCCTAAATTACTCTCCCCGTCGGCGTCAGCCGGCGGGGGACTTGAGGAACAGAGCATGCAGCAACTGAATCCCTCTGAGATCAGTGAAATCATCAAGAGCCGCATCGAAAATCTCGATGTGAGCACTGAAGCCCAAAATGAGGGCACCATTGTTTCCGTATCCGACGGCATCATCCGCATCCACGGCCTGGCCGACGTGATGTACGGTGAGATGATCGAGTTCGAAGGCGGCGTTTACGGTATGGCGCTGAACCTGGAGCGCGACTCCGTTGGTGCTGTAATCCTGGGCGACTACAAATCTCTGGCCGAAGGTCAGAAGTGTCGTTGTACCGGCCGTATCCTGGAAACCCCGGTTGGTCCGGAACTGCTCGGCCGCGTTGTAGACGCGCTGGGTAACCCGATCGACGGCAAGGGTCCACTGAACAACAAGCTGACCGACGCGGTAGAAAAGGTAGCGCCTGGCGTTATCGCCCGTCAGTCCGTTGACCAGCCTGTACAAACCGGCTTGAAAGCGGTTGATACCATGATCCCGATTGGCCGTGGTCAGCGTGAGCTGATCATCGGTGACCGTCAGATCGGTAAGACTGCTGTGGCGATCGACGCCATCATCAACCAGAAAGGCACCGGCGTTAAGTGTATCTACGTTGCCGTGGGCCAGAAGCAGTCCTCTATTGCCAACGTAGTGCGCAAGCTCGAAGAGCACGGCGCTATGGACCACACCATCGTAGTGGCCGCTGGCGCAGCCGATCCGGCAGCGATGCAGTTCCTGGCTCCTTACGTCGGCTGTACCATGGGTGAGTACTTCCGCGACCGCGGTGAAGATGCCCTGATCGTATACGATGACCTGACCAAGCAGGCTTGGGCCTACCGTCAGATCTCCCTGCTGCTGAAGCGTCCGCCTGGACGTGAAGCCTACCCCGGTGACGTTTTCTACTTACACTCCCGTCTGCTGGAGCGCGCCGCGCGTGTAAATGCCGACTACGTAGAAAAGTTCACCAATGGTGAAGTGAAAGGCAAGACCGGCTCTCTGACCGCCCTGCCGATCATCGAAACCCAGGCCGGTGACGTATCCGCGTTCGTACCGACCAACGTGATTTCCATTACCGACGGCCAGATCTTCCTCGAGACCGATCTGTTCAACTCCGGTATCCGCCCTGCGATCAACCCGGGTATCTCCGTATCCCGTGTAGGTGGTGCAGCGCAGACCAAGGTGATCAAGAAATTGTCCGGTGGTATCCGTACCGCTCTGGCTCAGTACCGCGAACTGGCCGCATTCTCCCAGTTTGCCTCTGATCTGGACGAAGCTACCAAGGCCCAGCTGGATCACGGTGAGCGTGTAACCGAGCTGATGAAGCAGAAACAGTACTCTCCGCTGTCTATCGCGGACATGGCTGTTTCCGTTTACGCCGCCGACAAGGGTTACCTGAAAGAAGTAGAAGTTGCCAAGGTTCTCGATTTCGAAGCCGCCCTGCTCGCTTATATGAACAGCGAACACGCAGAGCTGATGGAGAAAGTGAACGCGACTGGTAATTACAACGACGAAATCGACGCAGCTTTCAAAGCCGCTATCGAGAAGTTCGTCGCTACTAGCAGCTGGTAAGAACTCCCTGGAGAGCGCGAAAGAGCGGCGTGTCCGCTCTTTCGGAATCTAACTTCCAGCGAACAAGGTAAATCACTATGGCAGGCGGAAAAGAAGTACGCACAAAAATTGCCAGCATCAAGAGCACGCAGAAGATTACTGCCGCAATGGAAATGGTTGCAGCCAGTAAGATGCGCAGGGCTCAGGATCGCATGGCACTGGGGCGTCCCTACGCCCAGCGCATACGCGCAGTGATCGGCCACGTCGCCAACGCTTCGGCCGAGTACCAGCATATTTACCTGCAGGAGCGCGAGGCCAAGCGGGTCGGTTTTATCCTGGTATCCACTGACCGCGGTCTCTGTGGTGGCCTGAACATCAACATGTTCAAAGCGGCCATTCGCGAGATGCAGGCATGGTCCGAAAAAGGCGTTGACGTAGAAGTCTGCGCAGTAGGTAACAAGGCGGCCAGTTTCTTTAACGCCATCGGCAGCAAGGTTGTCGCAGCAGTTCGCGACCTGGGCGATGCGCCCCAGGCCAACAAGCTGATTGGCTCAGTTAAGGTAATGCTGGATCGTTACGCAGAAGGCGATATTGATCGCCTGTTCCTGGTATCCAACGAGTTTATCAACACCATGTCACAGAAGCCGCGGGTTGAGCAATTGCTGCCGCTGCCGAAAGACGAAGATGAAAAACTCATGCACGAGTGGGACTACCTCTACGAGCCGGATCCGGTTGAATTGCTGGATGGATTGCTGGCTCGCTATATCGAGTCTCAGGTATACCAGGCAGTAGTTGAAAACAAAGCCTGTGAGCAGGCAGCGCGTATGATCGCGATGAAGAGCGCCACCGATAACGCCGGTGAGCTGATCGATCAGTTGCAGCTTGTCTACAACAAGGCGCGCCAGGCGGCCATTACCCAGGAACTGTCCGAAATTGTCGGCGGTGCGGCGGCGGTTTAATCCGCTGCCCCTAGCAGTAATGGTCAGCCTAGAAAGAATTTAAAGCTGAGGATCCGGAAATGAGTAACGGGCAAATTGTGCAAGTGATCGGAGCGGTCATCGACGTGGAATTCCCACGCGATTCTGTTCCGAATGTATACGACGCACTGGTGGTTGAGGACAAGAACCTCACCATGGAAGTGCAGCAGCAGTTGGGTGACGGCGTGGTACGCGCTATTGCCATGGGTTCATCCGAAGGTATCAGCCGCGGTCTGCCCGTGCGCAATACCGGCGCTCCGGTTTCTGTACCGGTAGGCCTGGAAACCCTCGGTCGCATCATGGACGTGCTCGGCAACCCGATTGACGAGTGTGGCCCTATCGGTGAGAAAGAGCGCTCCTCTATCCACCGCGCTGCACCGACCTACGAAGAGCAGTCCAGCTCTACCGAACTGCTGGAGACCGGCATTAAGGTAATCGATCTGGTTTGCCCGTTCGCCAAGGGTGGTAAGGTTGGTCTGTTCGGTGGTGCCGGTGTAGGTAAAACCGTAAACATGATGGAACTGATCAACAACATCGCTACCGAGCACTCCGGTCTGTCCGTGTTTGCAGGTGTTGGTGAGCGTACCCGTGAAGGTAACGACTTCTACTACGAGATGGCTGAATCCGGCGTTGTTGACCTGGAAAACAAAGCCAACTCCAAAGTGGCGATGGTTTACGGCCAGATGAATGAGCCGCCCGGCAACCGTCTGCGCGTAGCCCTGACCGGCCTGACCATGGCGGAAAAATTCCGTGATGAAGGCAAAGACGTACTGTTGTTCGTCGACAACATCTACCGTTACACCCTGGCCGGTACCGAAGTATCCGCACTGCTGGGCCGTATGCCTTCTGCGGTAGGTTACCAGCCGACCCTGGCGGAAGAGATGGGGGTTCTGCAGGAGCGTATTACCTCCACCAAGACTGGCTCTATCACCTCTATCCAGGCGGTATACGTACCGGCGGATGACTTAACTGACCCGTCTCCGGCGACCACCTTCGCGCACTTGGACTCTACTGTAGTACTGAGCCGTGACATCGCCGCCAAAGGTATATACCCGGCTGTTGACCCGCTGGATTCCACCTCTCGTCAGCTGGACCCGCAGGTAATCGGTCAGGAGCACTACGAAGTGGCTCGTGGCGTACAGTCTGTATTGCAGCGCTACAAAGAGCTGAAGGACATCATCGCGATCCTGGGTATGGACGAACTGTCTGAAGAAGACAAGCAGATCGTAGCCCGCGCCCGTAAGATCGAGCGTTTTCTGTCTCAGCCTTTCCACGTTGCGGAAATCTTCACTGGTGCACCAGGTAAATATGTTTCCCTGAAAGAAACCATCCGTGGCTTCCAGGGCATCCTGAACGGTGAGTATGACCACATGCCTGAACAGGCCTTCTACATGGTGGGAACCATCGACGAAGCCGTGGAAAAAGCCAACAAGACCAAAGGCTAAGCCAGAGAGGCATATACTATGGCCATGACAGTACATTGTGACATTGTCAGCGCCGAGCAGTCTCTCTTCTCCGGACTGGTGCAGATGGTGATTGTGAGTGGTATCGAAGGTGAGCTGGGTCTCTCCTACGGCCATGCGCAACTGCTTACCGCCCTGAAGCCCGGTCCGGTACGCATCATCAAGCCCGGTGGTGAAGAGGAAGTACTGTTCGTCAGCGGTGGCTACGCCGAAGTGCAGCCGAACATGGTTACCATCCTCGCGGATGTAGCCGAGCGTGAAATTGATGAGGAAGCCGCGCAGAAGGCCCGCGAAGAAGCGGAACACGCCCTGCACAAAGCGCCTTCTGAAGTTGATTATGCGCGTATCTCAGCCCAGCTGGCCGAAGCCGAGGCGCGTCTGCGCACTCTGCAGGCAATCCGCAAGGCGGCCGGCAAGTAAGTAGCGCTTACATTTGTGTAAAGCGCCTACTTCAAGGCGATAAAAAAGCAGCTTCGGCTGCTTTTTTTGCATCTTGAATAAGCCTCCCTGTAATTATCCCTATTCTTGTTTCTCTTCTCCGTGCCTTTTCTATACTGGATATTGGCTTAATTAGCCAAATGTATTCATTCAATTTAAAGTGGCGCTGATTTATGGTTTTCAATAAGTTGTATCAGGCCTCATTTCGAAAAATTTCGATTTTTCTGACATTTTTTTTATTGTTCTTGGGTGTAAATAGCCACTCTCAATTTTATGACGCCCCCACCCCCGCCGAATATCTCAGTAACACCAAGCCTTTTTATATTCCCGGTAATATTTTTGTCACAGGAATTACTCCTGAGAAAAATAGGGTGCCAAGCCACCTAAAAGAATTTGGGTTTTATCACTCTGGTTGGGATGAAGATGATATTCCTGAAGTCGCAAGATTCTCTACTTTCGTTGATATTTGGTACTTCGATAAAGACCTAATGGCAATTGCCAGGAAGCATGGGTTAAAGATCTGGGTGGCTTTGGCCCCTATTTTTTTTAAGGATTTTGGGAAAAGTAAGCAGGAGGATTATCTGGATAGATGGGAAAAAGCCAGGCAAGAGTTGCTGCCTTTTAAAGATATTATTTACGCTTTTGATCCGCTAGATGAACCCTTCCAAAGATCTCTGTTACCGGATAAAGATTTGAAAAATTACCTTGAGGAGATTGGAGAATTGATAAGGAGAGATTTCCCTAAGGCAAAACTTGCTATTACATTTACACACAACACTGTGAGTCAGGCTAGATTCCAGCTAATCGTACCAGAGAACTACAATTTATTCGGTGTTGATCACTATGTTGGGGTGAACTTTCAGGACGAAATTGTTGAAAAATTGATGCATAAAACTCAGCATATGGATGCTAAATATTATTTAATTCCGAGAGGGTTCAAGACCACTAATCGAGATTATGGAATTTTATCAGAGGCACAACTTATTTCTCGAGCTCGACAAGCTTATAACTTTGCTATTTCAAATTCCAAGGTGGAAGTGATGTTTCCTTTTCATTGGAAAGGATTTGCCGAAAATTCAAAAGAATATATTGGCGCCGAGAGTATGCCCAACTTACTCCAACAGTACGAGAGAATTGGTAGAGCAATTTCCAGGAATCGATAGAGAGAGTGGAGGATTAGTCGATGATAAAGAATCCTGATCATGTAACCATCGCTGTCACCAATTTGGAAAAAAGCCAAAAATTCTTTGAATTATTAGATTTTGAATTGGAGATCACTGATGTTATTTCAGGAGATAAAATCTCTAAATATCTGGAGGTCCCCAATGTTCAGGCAGACCATTTAACAATGGTTTTGAAGAATGCTGAGCCAAGATTTGAAATTCAGTTGTTACACTTCCGTACACCAAGGATATTTTCTGATTCCAATTTATTAAATCTGGCAAGACCTGGCTATAACCATCTTTGCTTGAGGGTTGATGATATCGAGTTTTCTGTGGGCTACTTGAAGAAAAATGGAGTTCATGTTCGTGGTCAGATTATAGAGTATTTGAGCAGAAAGTTGGTATACATTGAGGGTCCTGAATACATCACGATAGAGTTGGCTGAATGGCTGTGATGAAAAATTAGCCTTATCAAATTTTTAAAAGCTTAATTATTTACAAGATTATTCTAATCACACAGCAAGAACCTCCCTACTGGCGCAAAAGTCTCTCGAAAAATAATAATATTAAAATAAACTATTCTCTCCATTTTCAGGGAGAGAATCATGTCAGATCATTTGATTTTATATACTAATCCCCAGTCCCGCGGATGCATAGTGCGCTGGATGCTAGAAGAATTGGGCTTATCTTATCGTACAGAGGTACTTGAGTACGGTGAACCTATGAAGACCACCGAATACCTTGCTATTAATCCAATGGGTAAGGTACCTACTCTGGTTCATGGTGAGAGAATTATTACAGAAGCTTCAGCTATATGTGTTTACTTGGCGGAAGTGTTCCCTGAGTCAGAATTGGCGCCAATGAATGACGATGAGAGAGCGAGCTTTTATCGCTGGATGTTTTTTGCGGCTGGCCCTATGGAATCTGCCATTGTGAATAAATATATCTTTGGGGAAGAGGCAGGTGCAGACAAGCAGCTAATGCTCGGTTACGGTTCCTATCAGTTGGCATTAGACACACTTTCTAAGGTGATTAAGTCCGGCCCCTATATTCTCGGTGAGCGTTTTACTGCAGCGGATGTTTATATAGGTGCCCAGTTAGAATGGGGGCTTCAGTTTGGCACTATAGAGAAGCGAATAGAGTTTCAGGAGTATGTTGAGTGCTTATCTAAACGTGAAGCTTTCCAGCGAGCGCATGCATTGGATAAAGCTCTAATAGAAGAGGTTAATGAAGTTTAGTTATCACTTTTTGAGATTACTATGTAAAGCCTCGCTATACGAGGCATTTTTAATGCATGAGAGTTAAAGTCTGGAGACAAGTATTGAGTGTATTTGAAGTTCACCTGTAATTATTTAGAGTGAATAATTACCCCATATTTTATGATTTTTTTAATTTAATGGCGAGGCTAGTTAGGGCCTTGTTCAAGTCCAAAGCAGCTATCCTGAATGCTGTGTCGCGTCTTCCCATGATGTGATTTTTTTCATCTCCCATTCTGATTTTCTATGAGTATCAATAGCGATAGACCCAAGAGTGAACGGGTGGTTTTGTGTGGACAGATGGATGCCAGCCAGCCTGCATGAATATGAACGTGATAGTCGCTCTCTGTTATGGCCATCTATTGCTGCGGGATTGGAAATTGGTTTTAGTTTTCTTGATGATGGCGCTGTTTAGCAGTTTTCATGAAGAGCTGGATAAATCGGCGTTACTCCTTGTGTTGTCGATGAGTTACCCGGTTGGCTTTATTTTGGTCATTATAGGACGCACGGATCTTTTTACCGAACATACGACATTGGCAATTTTACCAGTTACTAATAGAAGGCAGCGTTTGCGTAATCTGGGGCGTATCTGGGGATTCATTTATCTCGGCAATATGATTGGCACTTTTTTATTTGCGTTGATACTGGTGGGTTATGTCTCAGTCAGTCAAAACATTGTTTCAGCAGGTTTTGATTACTATGGTCAAAAGCTGATTAGTACGAATAATAGTGCGTTATGTCTTGGTGTAATTTTGGCTGGGTGGCTAATGGGTTTACTCGGTTGGCTGGTTTCATCCAGTACTGACACCATTAGTCGAATAATGGTTATTGTAATAGTGACCTTTCTAATCGGTCTGGGCAGTCTGCCGCATTGTGTAGCAGGAGCCGTAGCAATATTTAGTGCCTGGATAGGTGGTGATGGCTCGGTAGGTTTGATGGAAGTACTGCGCTTTCAAATCTTAGCCACGTTGGGTAATACCTTTGGCGGGGCCGTATTTGTGGGCCTTTTGAAATATGGCTATATCACCAATAATTTGCTCTAGCCGAAAACCCTCTTTAGTAGGGTTATAAGAGATAGGTAATTGGGCGCTTTGATAGTTCTCCGCGCCCTAGAAGTTGTATCCGGCGGAAGCCACCGGATACAAACTAAGACTCTGGGAATTAATGTACCCAGTGGTGGCGTTCCATTTTCTCTTGTACCGCCTCTGCCGTAGGAGCGGGCATAGCGCTGATAGGCAGGCGTTCGTGGAAGAATGCCAAGCGTTCGCCAGCACCGACTTCGTTCATGGTTTCTGCCTCGAACACACGGCCATTAATTACCGTGTAGGTAATGTTCTCTGACAGACGCAGGTTATCCAAGGGGTTGCCGTCAACCACGATCAGGTCAGCCAGCTTACCAGTCTCAATGCTGCCAATATCACCGTCCATACCCAAGTAGCGGGCACCATCGATGGTACCGGCGCGGAAGGCTTCCCAGGGGGTAAAGCCGCCCTGCTCCATCATCCACATCTCCCAGTGCGCTCCAAGTCCTTCGCGCTGACCGTGGGCGCCGATATGTACGGTGACACCTTCGTCGCGCAGCTGCTTGGCCTGACGGGCCACATTAAAGTGGTTGTAGTGGGCATCCGGCGCAGTGGGGCGACGGATAGAGCGGGGGTTAACGATAAAATCGGGGGTAAAGCGGGTCAAGCGCTCGTTCTTCCATACCTCGGTGCGGTCATACCAGTACTCCTCACCCCAGAGGCCGCCGTAGGCCACAACGAAGGTCGGTGTATAACCCACTTGGGTTTGGCTCCACAGTTGCTCCACATCGCCGTAGACATTGGCGATCGGCAGTGAGTGCTCGATACCGGTGTGCCCGTCCACAATCATGTTCATATTGTGCTGGTACTTACCGCCGCCCTCGGGCACTACCATAATGCCGGCTTCGCGGGCTGCCTGCAGCACTTGCTGGCGCTGGTCGCGGCGGGGCTGGTTGTAGCTCTTCACCGAGATGGCGCCCATTTCCTTGAGGCGGTTGACGTTGAACTGAGCGTCCTCCAGGGAATTGATCTTGGCTTTGTAGCCTGGACCTTTGGCGCCATAGAGGATGGTGCCAGTGGAGAAAATACGCGGTCCGGTAATCAGACCGGCCTTTTGCATTTCTGCGGCGGAGAATATCTCACTGCTGTCATTGGAGGGGTCGTGAATCGTGGTCACGCCAAATGCCAGACTGGAGAACAGGTTCCAGTTTTGCTGCGGGATAATTTCTTCGCGACCCTGAGCGCCGTGGGCATGAGCGTCAATCAGCCCTGGCAATACAGTTTTGCCGGTGATATCGATGCGCTTCGCCTCGGCGGGAATTTCAACTTCTGCAGCTGGGCCCACCGCGACAATGCGGTTGCCCCGGAATAGAACCACGCCATCCTCGATAATTTCGCGGGTGTTCTCCGCATCGCGCATAGTGACGACTTTGCCACCGGTGAGGGCAACGAGGCCAGCGCGATTGTCGAAGGACTGCTCAAAGCTCAGGTCGATGCCTTCAGAAACCGGCTCTGGTAGTTCCTCCGGAGCGCCGGCGACAAATTCGAAGGCGTCTTTCAGTTCCCGCTCGAACAGCTTGGGCCCGTGTGCCCAGCCTAGGGTGTCACTATCGGCAGACCAATGCAGGTTTTCACCGGCGCGCTTGGATACCTGGGTGACTTTGACCGCTTTACTATTAGGGCCGATCACCTCGGACTTGCCGGTGTGCATAAAAGGCGCGACGAAAGCTTTGAAGTCTTGGGTAAAGGCGACCCACTTGCCGTCTGGGGACAGGCGGAAGGAGGTAATCTCGGCACCGTGCAGGTGCTCACGCTCATCTTTGCCTTCCAGGTTGGTGCTCTTCAATACGCGCTTGCCGCCGCCGGCGTGTTGGTACTCGGAGAAATAGATACGGTCCTCGCTGGCACCGAAGTGCGGCTCATAGCCGGACTTCACGACCCGGCGTTGCCATTTGCCGTTGACGTCTGCCAGGTAGATACCCGGTTCTAAAGAGTACTCGGGGCTGAGTAGGTAACCGCCGGTAAAGCGGCGGTAGGCCACGGTGTCACCACTGGGGGAGAAGCTCGGCTCTACGTAGAGGCCGGGCTGTTTGGTGATGTTCTTGCCGCGACCGCTGCGGGCGGATACTACACGCACATGGCCGAGTTTTTGGTCGTCCCAGGTGACATAGGTGATCTCGCGACCATCGCGGGACCAGCTGGGATAGAATTCAAAGTGGTCGTCCTGGCGGGTCAGCCGGCGGCGTTCACCGCTGGCAATATCCTGGATATAAATTTTGCCCAAGGCCTGGAAAGCGACCTGCTTGCCATTGGGGGATTTTTGCGCCCAGCGAATCATTTTCACATCGAAGGTATCCGGGGCTACTTCCACAGGGAAGCGCACCGCATCCGCGACCTGTTTCTCGACCTTCACATGAGCCGCAATCGGCGCAACACTGTCGCCGTTGATGGAGATACGTAGGAATTTACCGCCAGTCCAAACGACCAATGACTCACCATCGGGCATCCAGTCGTATTGAACGTAGTTACCATGAGGGCCGAAAATTTCCTGTAGGTCTCGCTCAAGGCCGGCGTAAACAGGGGTTTCCAGCCCAGTATCCAAATCTTTCAGAAATAGGGAAGTTTGGTTGTCCTGGCGTCGGATAAAGGCCAGCTTGCTGCCGTCTGGAGAGGGTACAGGAGCTACTGCACCGCCGGGGCCGGAGATAAAGGTTTCCTCTTCACCGTCCTGCAGGTCGTAGCGCTTGATCGCAAAAATTTCCTTGGTGGAGTTCTTATTGTATTCCCATACGGTACCCGGTGTGGTGTCGATGGAGTAATAGACGTAGCGTCCATCTGGGGAGAAAGCCGGGTCGGCAATGTTTTTCTGGGCGATATCGCCACCAATGCGCTCTTTCAGTTGGCGGCCTTCACCTCCACCATAGTGGTACATCCAGATCTCACCGGCGGGGATACTGCGCCCGGACATAAATCCTTTGCGTGCCACCAGGTACTGGCCATCTGGACTCCAATTCGGCGAGTGCAGCAGGTTTTCCTTTTCAGTTGTGAGCTGACGTAGGTTTTCTCCATTGCGATCCATGAGCCAGATATTGTCGGCGCCGTCTCGGTCGCTGATAAGCACAATAGTCTTGCCATCTGGGCTGAAGCGAGGCTGCATATTCCAGGCGATTTCATTGGTCAAGGCTACAGCTTCACCACCGGCGACGGGCACAGTGTAGATATCGCCGAGCATATCGAACAGGATGGTTTTGCCATCTGGGCTGATATCTAGGTTGCTCCAGGTAGTCTCGCGGGTGTCCAACTGGATCGGTTTAAAATCGTAGGGCGGCTTGTTGATATCCCAGGATTGGGCTTTTGCCTTATCTCCTTCTTGTTCCTCAGCGCCTTCGGCTTCTGCTACGGCTCCCAGGGGCAGGGACAGCATAAGCGCTGCCAGGGCCAATAAATGGCGCCGTGTTTTTTTTTGCTCGATTGTATTCATGGACAATTTCCCTCCACCGCATTGTCTGCGTTGGCTCTGACTGTACTGTTGTAATGGGCAACGTATTGATCTTCAGGAGGCTAAATTACCGGGATTGCCGTCCGGCGGCAATCATGATGAGTTAAGCGACAAGCTGTTACATAGGGTTGAGTTACAACTGACTAGTAGCCACAATGCTGACAAATTTAAGGAGTTAGTGAGATTTCAGACCATTATGACTATTGACGTAGTAATTTTGGCTGCGGGCAAAGGTTCCCGTATGCGATCGGACTTGCCCAAAGTGCTGCACCCGATTGGCGGAATTCCCATGTTGGGGCATGTCATTGAGACGGCGCGACAGTTGCAGGGTGTTGAAATTACCGTGGTTGTCGGACACGGCGCAGACCAGGTACGTCAGCGCTTTGCCGATAGTGGTGTGAAGTTTGTTGAGCAGACGGAACAGCTGGGCACCGGCCACGCTGTGGCACAGGCTATCCCTCAGTTCCGCGAGGGTGCCACCGTGTTGGTACTTTATGGTGATGTGCCATTGGTCAGGGCGGGAACTCTACAGTCCCTGCTGTCGGCTGCGGATCATGGCCCAGCCCTGCTCTCGGTAGAAATGGCCAATCCGGCCGGTTATGGGCGCATAGTGCGCGATACGTCGGGTCGGGTGCGGGCGATTGTAGAAGAGAAAGATGCGGATGCCGATACACTGGCTATTAGTGAGGTGAACACCGGTATCCTGGCGGCGCCGGCAGATCTGCTGGCTCGTTGGTTACCTGAGTTGTCTTGTGAGAATGCCCAGGGCGAGTATTACCTGACCGATGTCATCGCACGTTCTGTGAGTGAGGAGATCGCGGTGACGGGCGAGCGTGCCAGTGACACGCTGGAAGTCGCCGGTGTCAACAGCCGCGCCCAGCAGGCTCAGATGGAGCGGGCCTTACAACATACCCGCGCAGTGGCACTGATGAATGCCGGTGTCACTTTGCTCGATCCAGCCCGGATCGACATCCGTGGCAGCCTCGAATGCGATACCGATGTATCCATTGATATCAACTGTATCTTCGAAGGTGATGTCTTACTGGGCAAGGGGGTACAGATTGGCCCCAATTGCCTGCTAAAAGATTGCCGTCTGGCGGATGGCACCCGTGTAGAGGCCAATTCTGTCATTGAAGGTGCCCATGTGGGTGAAGCTTGTACCATTGGTCCTTTTGCTCGCCTGCGCCCTGGCACCGAGCTGGCTGACGGAGCCAAGGTGGGTAACTTTGTAGAGACCAAAAAGGCCAAAGTGGGAGTCGGCAGCAAGATTAATCACCTCTCCTATGTAGGGGATTCAGTCGTGGGTGAGTCTGTGAATATCGGTGCCGGCACCATCACCTGTAATTACGATGGTGTGAATAAGTCCCTTACTGAAATTGGTGACGGCGCCTTTATTGGTTCCAATACCGCTCTGGTTGCTCCGGTGAAAGTTGGCAGTGGTGCCACCATAGGAGCGGGCTCCACCATTACCCGGGAGGTGGGTAGTGAAGAGCTGGCCGTTGCGCGGGGCAAGCAACGCAATATCACCGGTTGGGAACGTCCCATTAAACGAAATTAGTTTTTACCCTTCCTAAAAGGGGAAACCCGCTGGAAAATCGAATTCCGGCGGGATTTCACTCCTCCCACCCGGTGGGATATCTCCTTTCCATTAAACTTGCGCTTCGGGAACAAAAGGAATGGCCCGATGCACAAGCCCAGAATGCAGCTGCTCGCCAGCTTTGATATCGCTTCTTTACAGTATCTGGATGAGTCAGGACAGACTACGCAGGCGCTGCCCGATTTCGCTACCCCGGATACTCTGGTTTCCCTATACCGGCAAATGACCCTGGCGCGTATGGTCGATGATCGCGCGGTGAAGATGCAGCGCACCGGTCAACTCGGTACCTACCCATCCAGTCTTGGGCAGGAAGCGATCGGTGTGGGCGTCGGTGCCGCCATGGCAAAAGAAGACGTCTACTGCCCCAATTACCGGGAAACCGGTGCTCTTTTGGAGCGCGGTGTGCGTATAGAGGAAATCTACGCTATTTGGGGAGGAGATGAACGCGGCCAGAACTATCGCCACGTATGCGAGGATCTACCGCTAAGCGTACCTATTGCCACGCAAATGTTGCATGGAGCCGGCGTTGCCTTTGCGCTCAAATATAAACACGAGCAGCTGGGGGAGCCTATACGCGCGGCGGTTACCAGTGGCGGTGACGGCGCCACTTCCAAGGGAGACTTCTATGAGGCCATCAACCTGGCAGGGGATTGGAAGTTGCCGCTGGTGGTGGTGATCAATAATAACCAGTGGGCCATCTCCCTACCCCGTTCTGGGCAGACTGCTTGTAAGACCCTCGCGCAGAAGGCAATCGCCGCCGGTATCCCCAGTTTACAGGTTGATGGCAACGACGTTATCGCTGTGTATCAGGCCGTGTTGGAGGCGCTGCAACTGGCCCATGAAGGTGGCGGGCCTTCAATGATTGAGGCGGTGACTTATCGTCTGTGCGATCACACCACTGCGGATGATGCCAGCCGCTACCAACCACAAGAGGGCGTCAAAGAAGCTTGGGGTAGGGAGCCGCTCAGGCGGCTGAGAATCTATTTGGAAAGCCTGGGTATCTGGGGAGATTCACAGGAAGAGGAATTACAGCGGGAGTTGAAGGAGATGCTGGAGGAGGCAGTGCGGGTGTATCGGCAAACTCCTCGAGATAAGTCTACGGCTATTTTCGATCACCTCTATGGAACCTTGCCCGAGGCCTTTATCGAGCAATACCAACAATTGCAGGGGGACAGCTGATGGCGCAAATTACCCTGGTCGAAGCGATTACCCAGGCGCTCGCTTTCGAAATGCAGAGAGACCCCAAGGTGGTTGTTTTCGGTGAGGATGTGGGACTGAACGGCGGCGTTTTTCGTGCTACCGATGGCCTGCAGGCGCGTTTTGGCCATGAACGGGTACTGGATACTCCGCTGGCGGAAAATATGATTGCCGGGATTGCGATTGGTATGGCGGTGCAGGGCCTGCGACCGGTGGCGGAATTTCAGTTTATGGGGTTTATCTATCCCGGTCTCGATCAGATCCTCAGCCACGCCGCGCGCTATCGCAATCGCACTCGCGGCCGTCTCTCCTGCCCGATTGTCTACCGGGCCCCCTATGGAGGCGGAATCCATGCACCAGAGCATCATTCGGAGAGCACTGAGGCCCTGTTCGCCCATATTCCCGGATTGCGCTTAGTGGTGCCTTCCTCTCCGGCACGGGCCTATGGATTGTTACTGGCGGCGATCCGCGATCCTGACCCGGTTGTCTTTCTCGAACCCAAGAGGATCTATCGTGCTGTGCGCCAGGAAGTCGTCGACAATGGTGAGGCTCTGCCGCTGGACCGTGCCTTTGTCTTGCGAGAGGGCAGTGATATCACCTTGATCGCCTGGGGAGCTTTGCTGAAGGAGACCCTGCAGGTTGCCGAGCAGCTCTCCACTGAAGGCATCGAAGCGGAGGTGATCGATCTCGCCACTCTAAAACCCCTGGATATTCACACCATTATTGATTCCTTGGAGAAAACCCACCGCTGTGTCTTGATACATGAAGCCGCACGTTTTTGTGGTCTGGGTGCGGAGGTGGCTTCACAGATCAATGAATACGCCTTCGATCTATTGCATGCACCGGTACAAAGAGTAACGGGGTTCGATACGGTGATGCCCTATTACCAGCTTGAAGATGTCTACCTACCCGGTGTGCCGCGAATTATGACGGCAGTGCGGGAAGTGCTCGAATACGCAAATGGAGGGGCGGCATGAAAATTTTTACCCTGCCCGACCTCGGTGAGGGGTTGCCGGATGCAGTAGTGCGGGAATGGCATGTACATGAAGGAGATGAAATTATCGCCCACGAAAGCCTGGTAACCGTTGAGACCGCCAAGGCTCTGGTAGAAGTTCCAGCTCCATGGGGAGGCAGAATAGAAAAGCTGTTTGCAGAGCCGGATCAAACCGTCAATGTGGGTGAGCCCTTAGTGGGCTTTGTCGCTGAAGGCAGTAGCCAAGAGACATCGCAATCAGCAGTGCCTGCTGAAGTTTCTTCCCCCAAAGAGTCTGTCATTCAGGAAGAACCTGAAAAGGAAAAAGTGTGCGGCGCATCGGCACCTAGTCGGTCGCGGGCCGACAGTGGAACGGTGGTTGGGAAGCTCGAACAGAGTGAAGATGTCCTCGGCGCCGAGCAGGGCCTTACTGAGGGGCCTAAACGGCTGGCAACACCCTCGGTTCGTGCCCTAGCTCGGCGCCTGGGGGTGAATTTGGAAAAGCTCTCCACGGACGGGGGAGTGATCACAGCTGCACAGGTGCGCTCTGCCGCGGGGGCAAAATTTAGTGCCGCGGAAATAGCTACCGGTCAAGCTGAGCAAAATACATGGAAGCCTTTGCCTGAGAGGGATTTGGTAAAAGCTCAAGAGCCTGGGGAAATTATGTCCCCGGCTCGGCGTGCCATGGGCCTATCCATGAGCCGCGCTAGGGACCAGGTGGCGCAGATTACCCTATGTGATGATGCGGATATCTCCAGTTGGTGGGGCAGCGAACCGGCATTATTGAGACTGATTCGCGCTGTGCAGTCTGCCTGTTCTGCGGAGCCTACCCTCAATGCGTATTTCCAAGATGATCAGCTGTCTCCTCAACAGCCCGTCAATATCGGATTGGCGGTAGATTCCCCGCGAGGCCTGTATGTCCCTGTGCTCAAAGATGTAGCCACGCGATCAGATGAATCACTGATGGCCCAGGTGGCCGACTTCAAGCATCAGGCCAGGGAGACCGGAATCGCCCAGAGCGATTTGCAGGGCGCAACGATTCTCTTGTCCAACTTTGGTGCTATTGCCGGGCGCTATGCGACACCCGTTGTGTTGCCCCCTACGGTGGCCATTGTCGGTGCGGGCAGGGTTTGCCAAGGAGTCGTCGTCATAGACCGTTGGCCGGCTATGCGGCCACTGTTGCCGCTTTCTATTAGTGCTGATCATCGAGCGGTGACGGGTGGTGAACTGGCGCGCTTTCTCCAGGCGATGCTAGCCGCGCTTTCCACCTGAGTAGCGGCATCATTTCTGCTGTTTCCCTGTTGGGACTCTGCCTTTTTGAAATTCCTGTGGGAATTTATCTTTCATTTTGCTATCTTTAAGTTTCGAAATGAAAGTTAGCATGTTATGTCGAAACGCAATACCCAACAGCGCCGCCATGGGATTATGAGTCTTTTGAATGAAACTGGGGAGGCCAGTGTCGAAGATTTAGCAAGGCGTTTCGAAACTTCAGAAGTTACGATTCGAAAGGACCTTACTGCGATGGAAAACCACGGCCTGCTGCTGCGTCGGCGTGGTGGTGCCATACCGGTTCCACGAGAGTTGGTTGTGGAGGATGGGCCATCGGAAGTGAAGCGCGCTATTGGCCGTGCCGCAGCGGCCTTGATTCCCGATCATCATCGCATCGTGATCGATTACGGCCGCACGACTGCGGCGATGATTCCCGAGCTGGAATCTAAGCGTGGCCTCGTGGTCATGACCAACTCTTTGCATGTGGCTAATGCCCTGCGGGAGCTGGAAAACGAGCCAACCCTGTTAATGACAGGCGGCACCTGGGACCCCCACTTCGAGGCCTTCCAGGGCAAGGTGGCAGAGCAGGTTTTACGCGATTACGACTTCGACAGAGCTTTTATCGGTGCCGATGGCATAGATCTGGAGCGCGGCACTTGTACGTTCAACGAGCAAATAGGTCTTTCCCGGGTGATGGCGGAAGTTGCACGGGAAGTGGTGGTGTTGGCGGAATCCAGCAAGGTTGGCAGGCGCATCCCCAACCAGGAACTATCCTGGTCACAAGTCGATGTACTGGTGACGGATTCTGGTTTGGAAGAGAGTGCCCAGGAGAAACTGAAGGATATGGGCGTGCGGGTGATTTGTGCATCCCCAAAACCTGTTGCCGGTGACTAGCGAAAGAATAAGCAAAAGACTTTTAGGAATTTGAGAGGAAATCGATATGTGTGGGATTGTTGGGGCACTGGCCCAGCGTAATGTGACGGGCATTCTTCTTGAGGGCCTGCGCCGCCTGGAGTACCGGGGCTATGATTCTGCGGGCGTCTGCCTTCGCGATGAATATGGCCAGCTACAGCTGCGTAAGAGCTTGGGCAAGGTCGCAGACCTGGAGGCCAAGTTATCGACCGAGCCTGCTGAGGGCCTCCAGGGAATTGCCCACACTCGCTGGGCAACCCATGGAGTGCCTTCCGACGAAAATGCCCATCCCCATATGTCCGGACATATTACCCTAGTTCACAACGGGATCATTGAAAATCACCAATCCTTGCGTGAGGATCTTCAGGCTAAGGGCTATGAATTTGCCTCGGATACCGATTCTGAGGTGGTGGTTCACTTAGTTCATTCTTTGAGTACCAATGGCCATGGGTTAGTGGATGCAGTAAGCAAGGCTACCAAGATGCTTGAGGGCGCTTACGCGCTCGCTGTGATCAGTAGTGAGGAGCCCGAGGTCCTGGCCTGTGCGCGCTACGGCAGCCCCTTGGTTTTGGGGGTTGGCATTGAGGAGAACTTTATCGCTTCAGACCCAATGGCACTGCGCCAGGTTACCGATCGCTTTATTTTCCTCGAAGAGGGGGATGTAGCGGAAGTGCGTCGCAGCGGAATTTCCGTTCGCAATAAGCAGGGCGAAGAAGTGAGCCACCCGGTGCATAAGCTGGATAGGGGCCACGACGTTGCCGACAAAGGGCGCTATCGCCACTATATGCAGAAGGAAATCTTCGAACAGCCTGAAGTTGTAGCAGCGACTCTGGCTGGGCGTATTGGAGAGCGTACGGTCTTGTCCCAGGCACTGGGTAGCCTCGCCCAGGAAATTTTACCCAAGGTAGAACAGGTGCAGATCGTCGCTTGCGGCACCAGCTACCACGCAGGCATGGTTGCGCGCTATTGGTTGGAGGACTGGGCGGGAGTGCCCTGCTCGGTGGAAGTGGCAAGTGAGATCCGCTACCGCAAGACCGTTGTGCGTCCGGGTACTTTGTTTGTGACTATTTCTCAGTCTGGCGAAACTGCGGATACCCTGGCAGCTCTGCGTCAGGCCAAAAAACTTGGCTACCTGGGTTTTATGACGATCTGCAATGTGCCCAACAGTTCTCTGGTGCGTGAGTCTGAACTTTCGCTGATGACGGAAGCGGGCCCGGAAATTGGTGTGGCCTCAACTAAAGCCTTCACCACCCAATTGGTGGCCCTGCAGTTATTCAGTATTGCATTGGCCAAGGCCAACGGCCTCCCCAGTGAGCGTGAGGCGGAACTGGTGAGTGCGCTGCATCAGCTGCCGAAGCTGATGGAAGAATTTACTGATCTCGATGCACTGGTTCAGCATACTAGCGAGGCTTTTGCGGAGAAGAACCATGCGCTGTTCCTCGGCCGTGGTGTCGAGTTCCCCATCGCCCTTGAAGGTGCATTAAAGCTTAAGGAAATCTCTTATATCCACGCAGAAGCCTATCCGGCAGGTGAGCTCAAGCACGGCCCGCTGGCATTGGTAGATGCGGATATGCCAGTAATTGTTGTGGCCCCCAACAACGAGCTGTTGGAAAAGCTTAAGTCCAACTTGCAGGAAGTGCGTGCGCGCGGTGGACAGCTGTTTGTCTTTGCCAGCCCTAAGGCCGGCTTCACCAGCGAGGAAGGGATCACTGTGGTTGAAGTGCCGGACTCCCCAGAGAGCTTGGCACCTATCCTCTACACAGTGCCTCTGCAGTTACTCAGCTATCATGTGGCGTTGCTGAAAGGTACCGATGTTGATCAGCCTAGGAACCTGGCTAAGTCGGTGACGGTAGAGTAACTCTCCAAGGCCATGGATGGCTTATGAACAAATCCACGCAGCGCTTTAGCTTTACCACGTCGGATGGGGTAAAGCTCAGCTATCTGTGTGCCGGGACTGGTCCGACTCTACTGATACTGCACGGTTGGTCTCAAGGGGCGGCCCTGTTCAAGCATCAACTTGCCGGTTTATGTGATCGCTACCGAGTCATTGCTCTCGATATGCGCGGCCACGGTCAGTCAGAAAAACCCTTGTATGGCTACCGTATTGCCCGCTTGGCGAAGGACTTACAGGAGTTGATCACAGCCCTGGACCCGGCCCCTCTCTATCTACTTGGCCACTCGGCCGGTGCTTCGGTGATCTGGAATTACCTGGAGATGTTTGGCGATACGCGAGTTTCCAAACTGATTTTTATTGATGAACCCGCCGCCTTACTTGCCCAGCCTTATTGGTCTGAACAAGAGCGTTTGCAGGCCGGTGCAATCCTCACTGCCGAACAGCTCTTCCAGTTTACAGGTCAACTGCGTAGCTCCCAGGGCGAGCAGGCAACCCGTGACATTTTGATGTCAATGGTGACTCCGGCAATGACACAGGATCAAAGGGAAGAGCTGGTTGGGGTCAATTTGCAGTTCCCGCGCGCTCTGGCGGCGCGCCTGTTTATTGACAATGTTACTCGAGATTGGCGCGATTTTATCCCCAGAATTGAAAAACCCTCTTTGATCGCCTTCGGCCGTGCCAGCCCTCACCCAGTAGAATGCCAGCAATGGATTCATCAACAAATTAAAAGTTCTCGGTTGGAGATTATCGAGGCTGAAGATGGAGGCAGTCACTTCCTATTTCTTGAAGCGCCACAGAGGTTTAATCGGTTGCTGAGTGATTTTCTCGCCAGTTAGTCGGGTTTAAATAGAGGCCTGTTAATATTTTTTTGGCTGGATTGATTATTATCCTCTGGTTTTCCACAGGTACTCTGTTACCTGATCTGTGTTCTTATCCGGTGGGTAAGATAGGGAGTATTATTAACATTAAAATTTACCCTACGGTAGCAGGTGGCTGTTGACGTGGATAAGTATTCTTTAAATGAATCCAGTTTTCCCAAAATTATGCACAAGGAACTCTAATTTATGAGAAAGACCTTAGGTTAATAACAATCTTTCCCTATTTTTAATGAACTCTCTCTAGAGAGTATCTCTCTACCGATACCAGAGGTGCCTGTTCGAAATTAATTGTTAGGTTTACACCGTTTCGGTTAACTCTTTTCCCTCTTGTGGGGATCTTTGTTTCTTTAAGCGTCTGTGATTTTGCTTAGGCGCTAAAGCCCACGCTTTGAATGACTTTGTGAAGCCTCGGTAATCCTCTTTCCTATACTGGCGGAATGGCTGACCTGTTAAGTCGGGTTGAAAATTGCAGTGCCGCAGTCTTTCAAAGGAATATGAGTGGGCGATGCACTATCTCGTTGTTGCTCTGCTGTTATTGCTGGTAGTGGCGCTCAGCCTGATTGTCGCTAGAGTTTTGCCTTTTCCTGTTCCCTTGCCTCTTATTCAAATTTTAGGCGGTGTTCTTCTCGGCGCCGTGTTCGGCATAAAAATACCATTAGACCCAGAAATATTTTTTCTGCTTTTTATTCCACCTTTGCTTTTTTTGGCTGGCTGGCGCATTCCCAAGGGTGCTCTTTTCAGGGATCTAGGTTCGATAATTACCTTGGCTGTAGGGCTGGTAATATTTACCGTATTTGGCATGGGGTTTTTTATCGCTTGGTTGTTGCCGATTATGCCGATCGCCATGGCATTTGCACTAGCGGCAATACTTGCCCCCACGGATCCTGTGGCCGTATCGGTTGTGCAGGGCACCAATAATATTCCCCCAAGGCTTGAGCATATTCTTGCTGGAGAATCATTATTTAATGATGCCTCTGGGCTGGATATCTTTCGTATTGCTTTGGCTGCGGCGATGACTGGCAGTTTTTCTTTTCCACAGGCCGTAACCGGTTTTTTTTGGGTTGCCATAGGAGGGGTTGCCATAGGTGCGGGGGTGGCATTTATCTGTGGCTATCTGTTGCGCTGGTTGGTGTACCTTCGCGGTGAGGATACGGCGATCCAGATTTTGGTAAGCTTATTGGTCCCTTTTGCCGCCTACCAAGCCGGTCAAAGTGTAGGTGTGTCGGGAATTCTTGCTGCTGCAAGTGCGGGAATTGCCACTCATTACACCAGCCTGCATGGTTCAGAAAAATCCGCTACACGGATGGACCGTAGAGCAGTTTGGAATACCGTACAAACTGTGCTCGATGGCATTATCTTCGTGCTGCTGGGAGAACAGCTGGTGCGCCTTATCGATGTAGATTCGAGTTGGGCTCAGGATATTGGATTAGGTTGGATTGTATTGTATGTCCTGGCAATTTCTTTTGTTCTTTTGATGCTGCGTTTTATCTGGGTTTGGGTATCGCTTTATCTCTCGCGCTTTCGCCGCAACCTTCCCTCTCTCTCTACTCAATTTGCTCTGGTCAGTGTGTTGAGCGTGGCTGGTGTGCGTGGGGCTATCACTCTTGCTGGTGCATTTTCAATGCCTCTTTTAATGCCTGATGGCAAACCATTGCCTGGCCGTGAAGCATCTATAGCGATAGCTATGGGGGTAATTCTGATTTCATTATTGGTTGCCAGTATTTTCTTACCATTCCTTCTTAGGCGCTTACCGGATACGCCCAGTCTTGCGGCGATTGGCGATGAAAAGGGAGCAAGGGTTTCTGCCGCTAAGGCCGCGGAACATCGTCTGATCAGTTTGCGTAAAGAAATAGATGTACACTGGAAAAATAAAGAGATTGCCTACGAGGCGATCGATCACCTGCTGGAGATATACCGTCGGCGCATCAACATCGGTGATGATGAAGCGGGCGAGACGGTATGGTTGAGGGCACGGGTGGAACGCCGTTTTCGTCTGGCGGCATTGGCCGCAGAGCGACAGCGTCTTTTGGAACTCCGTGTGAGCCGGGAGATTGATGATGAGTTGCACAGAAAATTAGTGCTCGAAGTTGATCTGATAGAGGCCAGTATTTTGTCTAAGGAATAGAAGTTTTCCCGGATCAATATTCGCAATAGGTTGGGAAAGGTATGAAGTATATAGAGCTGCTAAGTGTTGATGGCGTATCTACCTTTAAAGAGCGGAAAATAATCCAGAAGAACCATCAGCCACTTGGGGATTATTCTGATCCCTATCAGGTGCGGCAAATATATTTTCGCGAGTTCGATGAGCATCAGATTTTTGATTGGCACTGCGCGCCACGAGAGCAGTTTATTTTTTATCTGGAAGGTGAGGTGAAAATAACGACCAGCTCTGGCGAACAGCATATTTTTAGAGCTGGCGATATTTTATTAGCCAAGGATTTGTGTGGAAAGGGACATGTGAGTGAAACTCTGATACCAGGTCGGGCTGTGATCGCTGTGCTCGATCACAGCTCCGCAGTTGGCCACTAAGTCGCACTCAACCACATTGCGCTCAAAAGTTTGCGCCGTCAGCCAATACCTTAATCTGGGTAAAAGCTATCTTGGCGCTATGTTCCTAAGTCTTTTATCGGCACAGGCAGTGGCCAATTAAGACCTTTCGGTCTCCACTTTCGCCTCTTCCCAGTAATGGTCCAGATGCAGGTCCCTATCGCGGCGGTCTTCTTGTAGAGCCTGCAAGAGTTGTTCACGATAGATACGGCTTTGCGCGATATGCTGTGCCTCATCGCGCCAGTAGGGAAACAGTGCCTCCAGCATACGCTGGTCGTGCTGTTTAAATTTGCGTGCAGCGCGGCGCGCTTGCAAGGGGCTGAGTCCCAGCAGCTCCAGGGCCTTCTCACCAATTGCCAAGGCGGGATCGACGGTCTCGCGAAAAATATATTTTACCCCGGCTTCCATCAGCGCGTATTGGTGCATACGGCTGCGCGCCCGCGCGAGAATCTTTAAGTGCGGAAAGTGTTTTTGCAGCTGCGCGATGATCTCCAAAGACGCGGCCTGATCACTCAATGTGAGTATCACCAAGCGTGCCTGGGCGGCGCCGGCGGCGCGCAGTAGGTCTTCCCGCGTGGCATCACCGTAATAGGCCTCAATACCATAGCGACGAACTAAATCCAGCTGTTCGGCGTTGCGCTCCAGTAGGGTGGTGCTAAAACCACAGGCATTGAGCAGGCGTCCGGCAATCTGGCCGAAACGGCCGTAACCGATGATGATGACCGGTGAATTGGAATCCATCGGTGGTTCGTGTTCGACTGCCTGTGGGGCTTCCGGGCCGATAAGAAAACGCGGCTGAATAAACCTTTCAAATACCAGTAACAGAATCGGTGTGAGCGCCATAGTCAGGGCGATCAGTGCTACCAACAAGCTGCTGGCCTCGGCGTCGAGTACTTGGATTTGAGTGGAAAAGGACACCAAAACGAAGCCAAATTCTCCCGCCTGGGCCAGGGATAGAGCGAATAACCAATCTTCGCCCTTGGACATGCGCAGAAACCTTGCCAATAGGAACAGAACGCCAAATTTCACCACTACCAGGGCTACTACCAGGCCAAACAACAGCAGTGGGTTTTGCGCGATCTGCGCAAAGTTCAGGCTGGCGCCTACGGCGATAAAGAAAAGTCCCAGTAACAATCCTTTGAACGGCTCAATATCTGCCTCCAGTTCGTGGCGAAACTCACTCTCCGCCAACAGTACTCCGGCGAGGAAAGTGCCCAAAGCCGGTGATAGGTCGAGCCAGCTCATTACCGCCGCTGCAGCAAAGACAATCAGCAGAGCGGTAACGGTAAACATTTCGCGTACCTGGCTGCCAGCTACCAGGCGTAACAGCGGTCCCAGCAGATAGCGGCCGGTGATAGCGAAGGCGGCGATGGTGGCAATAACCGCAGCGGCATATCCCCATCCCTCCAAGCCGCTGGCGTGGGATTCGGCGGTAGTACCTGCGAGCAGTGGCAGCAGGGCGAGAATGGGGATTACAGCGATATCCTGGAGTAACAGCACCGCAAAGGCACTGCGCCCGCCTTGAGTTTTGAGAAGCCCTTTTTCATTGAGGGACTGTAAGACGATAGCGGTGGAGGACAGGGCCAGGATCAAACCGATCGCTACGCCGGTGCGCCAGCTCATGTCGAATAACCACAGCGCTATTGCCGCCACTGCAGCAGCGGTCAGGAGTAGTTGCGCGCTGCCGGTGCCGAGGATGGCGCCGCGCATTTGCCACAACTTTTTAGGTTGCATCTCCAGGCCGATCAAAAACAGCATCAACGCTACGCCGAATTCGGCCACATGCATTTCATCGCTGGCATCCCCCACCAGGCCCAGTGCGCTGGGTCCAATGGCCACCCCGGCCAGTAGGTATCCGAGTACGGAACCCAGGCCCAGGCGTGTGGCGATAGGCACAGCGATAACCGCGGCCCCCATAAAGATGACGGCTTCAACAAGGAAGTTAGAGTGTTCCATTGATCGATTATCGCTAGTTAGCAGTGTGTTGCTGATCGCTGGCGGGCGCGCTTTCCGGTTCGGCAAATTCGCGACTGCGGCGTATTAATGGCGCTATGGTAGAGCCCTGCACCACAATAGAAAAGAGCACTACGCCATAGGTCATAACCACCCATAGGTAGCGCAGGTCCTGCCCCTGAACAAAAGCACTGCCAGAGGGGATGGACATGGCCAGGGCCAGGGCCAGGCCGCCTTTGAGACCACCCCAGATCAATATCCGGTTGGTGTAAGGGTGGTAGCTGCGGCGCCTTTTCAGGTACAGGAAGGGCACCCCCACAGCCAGGACTCGTGCCATTAGTACGATGACAATCCCCGCCACCATTAGCAGGTAGTCCGCCGGGCGCAGATCGATAGTAATCAGGAACAGGCCCACCAACAGGAACAGCAGTCCGTTGAGGAAATCCTCGGTGATATTCCAGAAGTTATCCAGTTCGTGCTGGCTCACCCTGGAAAAGCCGCGCTCGCGGGTGAAGTTGCCGATAATAATTCCGCTCACTACCATCGCCAGGGCACCGGAGACACCGAGGATATTGGCCAATGAGAATCCGGCAGTTGGAATGACCAGAGTGAGCAACAGCTCCAGGCTGTGGTCGTCGGTGCAACAGATCAGCCAGTGGAACAGCCCTCCGATAATCAAGCCGAGCAGAATCCCCCCAATCGCTTCCAGCACGAATAGCTCTGCCACTGCCGGTACAGTTGGTTGCCCCCCTTCGAAAGCCACCGCGTAAATTACTGCAAATACCACAATACCGAAGCCATCGTTGAACAGGGATTCCCCTTCCACCTGAATGGAAACCTGCTCCGGTGCCTTGAGGTTTTTCATAATGGCCAATACGGCGATGGGGTCGGTGGGGGAGATCAAGGCACCGAATAACAGGCAGTAAATGAAGGCTACCGGCATATTGATCAACATGAGGAACCAATACAGTAGGCCGCCCACCGCAAAGGTGGAAATCAAAGTACCAACGATTGCCAGCAAGCCAATTTCCAGTTTTTGATTGCGCAATTCCAACAGGTCGATATGCAAACTGCCGGCGAAGAGCAGGAAGCCCAGCATTCCCTTGAGTAGGATGTCTTCCAGGTTAAGCAACGGCAGCAGTTGGTCGGCCCAGGTGCGCAACTCCACTATCCCCAATTTGCCCAGGCCGGTGACAATGAGCGACAAGGCCAGGGCCCCAGTGGTGATGGCAATTGTGGTTTGCGCACGCAGCACATACTGATTTAGGAAACCGAGAAAGACCGACACCGCGGCAAGAAAACAAAAGGTGTAATAGACTTCCATGCCGTGCGTGGACTCCAGGGATAAGAATTGCGGGGCCTTGCCCACCCCTCAAAAGCGATGCTTTTACGGGCGAAATTATCAGTTGCTGAGTGTGCCGTTAGTGTAGTCGCGCAGGGGCCCACTCGAGTTTCCCTGACAGGGCTCTGGGCACAGGGGTGTCAGGTATAGATACCGCCGGCTGCGCCCTGGTTGGGGGCGCGCAATTGTAACGGCTCCTCAGTGCGGTACAACCGCATTTTCTATTTATATCTACAACAACTTTTCCGCGCCTGCCGAAACTGTCATTCGTTAATTTCCGCCTCGTCTGACTCTCAATTGCGGTGCAAGTTTCTCTTAGTGGAATACATTGCTGTCGGCATCGCCCCCATTTCGATATGGCTTCCCAACTACACTGGAGGCATCAGGTAGAGCCCAATGTAACAGTTAAAGAAGAGAGAAGGCCGTGGCACATCATCCCCTGTTATGTGATACCTCTAAACTTGTCGGGCGGGTATTAATGTCCCTGCTGTTTATCTTTGCCGGCTGGAATAAGATCGGCGGCTACAAAATGACGGAAGCCTTTATGGTTTCCATGGGAATCCCCGCCCTGTTACTTCCCTTGGTGATTATCGTAGAACTGGTCGGTGGCCTGGCGATATTGCTCGGATTCTTTACCCGCTTTTCCGCAGTGATTCTTTTTCTCTTCTGTCTGGCTAGTGCCTGGATGGTGCATTACTCACCAGGCGATCCCGCAGAGATGACCAGCTTTATGAAGAACATCACCATTGCTGGAGGCTACCTGATTCTCGCCTGCGCGGGTGCTGGGCGCTTCAGCCTAGATCACTGGATTCGCAAAAAATAGCGCCTTGTGAAGCCAGTAGGCGCCTATATTGCCCGATGCCGCACAGTCCACTCAGGAGGGTCACCGTGAAACTCTTTTATGCGCCAGGAGCCTGTTCTCTATCCCCACATATCGTCGCCCTGGAGGCGGGTATTGATCTCGAACTCTGCAAAGTGGATCTAAAGACGCATACCCTGGAAAACGGCGACGACTTTTATAGAGTTAACCCCAAGGGCTATGTACCAGTACTGCAGCTAGAGGGGGGTGAGTTACTCACAGAGGGCGTCGCTATTATGCAGTTTCTCGCCGAGCAAAAGCCCGATGCCGGTTTGGCGCCACCGTTGGGCACTTTGGACCATTACCGCTTGTTGGAGTGGTTGAATTTTATTAGCGCGGAGGTTCATAAATCTTTCTTGCCCCTGTTTTGGAAAGGCACTGAGGAAGAAAAGAAAAAAGCTCGGGAAAGGATTCTACGTCGCATGGATTATATTGAAGAGCAGCTACAGAACGACTACCTGCTGGGGAATTCTTTATCTGTCGTGGATGCGTATCTCTACCTGATAAACCGCTGGCTCAAGGTGCAGGATTTTGATATGACACGTTGGCCCAGGTTACAGGCTTTTCAGGAACGTATGGCAGCGCGCCCGGCAGTTCAGCACGCCTTGCAAGAGGAAAATCTCAGTTAGATTGAGGGCCCAAGAGTATATTGCCGCCAAATAAACAGTGCATCAGCTCCGCTAGCGTTGGTCGAAGTTGTGGCTGTACTCACTGAAAGCATCTTATCCCGTTCAGGAATAGTCCTCGATTTATTTACTCCCTACACATATCTTCAGCCTTATCTGGACAGGCAAATTGTCGTTGGTACTGACCCGGAGAGATACCGAAAGCTTTACGGAAATGATGGCGAAGGGTTGCACTGCTCTCAAAACCAGAAACTTGTGCTGCATGATCAATGGTCTCACTGCCTGACTCCAGAGCTTTTTGCGCTACACGAAGCCGTTGTTGCGTTAACCATTCTTTAGGGGCCAGCCCCATGGATTGGCGAAATTTTCTATCGAAACTGCGACGAGAGAGATGCGCTTGTTTCGCCAAGTCGCCCACCATGATGGGTTTATCCAGGTTGGCAAGGGCCCAATCCAGGGCGCCCGCGAAATGATCGGGCCGCTTGGAAACTGGGGTCTCTACAAACTGGGCCTGTCCTCCCTGCCGATGAGGAGCCATCACCAGGCGCTTGGCTACAGAATTAGCCAATTCATAACCATGGCTACGCCGTAAATACTCTATACCCAAATCTATTGCTGCTGAGCTTCCTGCAGAACAGGCCAATTTGTCCTGCCAGACATAAAGTACATCCCCTACATACTCTACTTTGGGGAATCGCTTTTTAAAGGTATTCGCATAGCGCCAATGCGTGGTGGCTTGCCTTCCATCCAGCAAACCAATTTCGGCAGGTAAAAATGCGCCAGAACAAAAAGTCAGAATTTGCCGGCGTTCCGCCGCAAAGGCTTCCACAGCAGCGTATACAGATTGTAGGGAGCAGCCCTTGGTTTGTGGTGTAGTCGGCCAGCTGGGTACGACTAACAAATCGTAATCCATCAGGCTGCTCACTTGTCTGCACTGTAGGGATACCCCCCCAAGCCCCAGCTGTGCCTTGGCAGTGAAGGAAACAACCTCTCCCTCATAGAGCGTATCGGTACAGGGGCGGGGTAAACAGAACAGTTCGGTCGCGCAGCCAAGTTCAAATAAGGCAACCTGATGATGAACCAGAATCGCTACGCGCTTTGCTTTTCCCTTATCCATCATGCCCTCCCTTGATTTCTCACTTCGATGACCCAGATTGGCTCAAATTTAACGCTATATGGCTTTTAAGCCAATCGTTAAATAAATAGCCAGAGAACAGAATACATATATGACAAAGAGTGAGTGTTAACCAAGGAGATAATTATGAGTTCTGCTGTAAGTCGTATTGCCCCAGCTAGCAGCCAAAAAGCCCTGCAACATTTCCAAGAACTGATGGCCTTTGAGGCGGACTGCTGGGATGTTCATCATGCCCTAACCAATGGGCGCCAGGACTTCGTGCTGTTGGATGTTCGTGGTGAAGAAGCCTTTCGTCAGGGGCACATTTTGGGCGCTGAGTCCCTACCCTATCAGCACATCAATAAAGAGCTTGTATCTCGCTATCTAGATTCCACTTTGTTCGTCGTTTACTGCGCCGGGCCCCATTGCAATGCAACAGAGAAGGCTGCTGTCCGGTTGGCAAAATTGGGGCTTCCAGTGAAAAAAATGATTGGTGGTATAACCGGATGGATAGATGAAGGGTTCAAACTGGTGGGAGAAAAGGAAACTATCAGCGCCTAAGATCAAAGTGAGATTCTATCTCTCAAGGCCAGAAACAAAGAGGGTGAAGATTGCACCCTCTACCAATCCATCAAATTTGGCAACAAATAAATGCTTATACGTAACGCAAAGCCTAGTGATATTCCCGAACTATTGGAGATGATGCGTGGGTTAGCTAAATTCGAAGGCTACTTAGATAAGTTCAAGGTTACTGAGGAAGAATTAAATAATCGGCTATTTAAGCGGGCAGACTTTCAATGTTTAGTGGCCGAAGACAGCGGTGTAGCTATTGGCTACCTGGTTTTTTATGCCCTTCCCTTTACCTATGATTTAACTCCCTGGTTGTGGATTAAAGAACTTTACGTAGTTGGTAACAAAGAGTATCGCCGTAAAGGGGTAGGAAGGGCATTGATGGGGTTTTTAATAAAAGAGGCCTATGAGCGGGGTAGTGCCAAAATAAAGTGGGAAGTTCTTTCTACTAATGTAGATGCACAAGCTTTTTATCAACAACTAGGTGGAGCTCCGGAACAGAAGTGGCAAATATGGTCCCTGAGTATTTAGCCAATATAGCCGGGCCGAAATACCCCCTTTTCAATAGATGAACACAAAACAGACTCCTCAACGCGGGGTAAAACGCCTGGTGATTGGTATATCCGAGTCGATGGGTTTGCGCGCTTGAGCAATTACCAAAGTGGAGAACAGGGCCACTACTGCACACCCAAACATGGACGCGGCAATAGGAACCAGGGTGCCTGTGTGCAGGCTGCTTACTAATCCGCCCAGCACACCGCCAGTGATAAAAATTGTGGCGCCATACAGGGCGTTGGCGCTGCCGCTGATTTTGGGAAAAAACTCCAGATAACAGGCGGCGGCATTGGGCCCAGTAATACCGATACAGCTCATTACCAATACCAGAGGTACCATCCACAGAGTCAGCTCTTTAATACCGGTCAGAGTGCCGAGTAATAGCAAACCACAGCCGAGCATCTGCAGGGTGACGCCAGCCAATAAAATATTGCGCGGCTGGAACAGGTTGAGCAGGCGGATATTGACCTGCACCATACAGATCAGCCCCAGAATACAGGCGCCAAAGAATAGCGGGAAGCGGCTCGGACTGACACTGAAGTAGTCCATAAAGACAAAGGGTGCGGTGGTGATATAGATAAACATCGAACCACTGACACAGGCCTGGGCGCCGAGAAAACCGAGGGCGCGGCGGTTGCGTAGCACTTGTCCATAAGTGGAAATCAGTGAAGCTAATGGCATCAACTGGCGCCGCGCGCGGGTAAAACGCGATACAGTTTCTGGTAACAGTAAGCGCACTAATAGCAGCATGGCAGCGGCGTACAGTAGCAGGAATACAAAAATACTCTGCCAGCCACCCACTGCGAGCAGTAGAGAGCCGATTACTGGAGCGATCAGGGGGGCGATCAGCATGATGGTACTGATCATAGAAATAATTTTGGCGGCTTCACGCCCACTGTGCAGATCGCGCACTATGGCGGCGCAAATCACTGTAGCAAAACCGCCCCCCACGGCCTGGAAAAAACGCAGGATAATCAGTTGATCGACATGGTCGGCAAACAGGATCAGCAGTGAACTGACGATATAAATGCACAGGCCGATAGTGCCGACCAGTCGCCTGCCCCAACGATCGGAGAGAGGGCCGCCGAAGAGCTGGCCTAGGGCAAAACCCAGTAAAAAGCTGGAGACCGAATACTGCACCCGCTCCACTTCGGTATCGAGCGCACCGGCCATGGCCGGGATAGCCGGCAAGTAACTGTCGATGGAAAATGGCGTCAGGGAGACCAGCGCCGCTAGCCATACCACCAACCAGCGCGGTGCTTTTTGCTCAGCGGATAATGCGGTGGATGTCATGGAATTGCTCTGGAACGGCTAGGGGCACTTGTTGGCAGTGGCAGTAGATTGCCGGATACAGCAGGCATGGTAGAGGGGCTGTGACACATTATCCAGTGCCGCATTCTTGCAAATTTCCCTCAGTGTTTGTCTTCCCGCAATGTGTACAGGCCCTGCTTCAGCTTTAGTAGGTGCTCTTGCAACTGGGGGCCTTTGCGCTGGGCAACGCCGATGGCGAGCACATCAATCACCACTAGGTGGGCGATGCGTGAGGACAGTGGTGTATAGATCTCAATATCTTCTTCCACATCCACTTCTAGCGGGATACTGGCCTGCTGTGCCACCGGCGAACCGCTGGGTGCCAGGCCAACCACCAGAGCGCCCTGCTCCTTTGCCATGCTCATGGAGCGCAGTAGTGCCTTGGTGCGGCCACTCTGGGAGATAGCCACGACTACATCGCCCGGCTGCATAGACATGGCTGACATATTCTGGATGTGGTGGTCCGAGTGGGCGGCGGTGGCCAATTGCAGGCGGAAGAACTTGTGCTGGGCATCGGCGGCGACAGCACCAGAGGCGCCAAAGCCGAAGAATTCCACCCGCTTGGAAGCGGCCATCGCAGTGACAGCGGCCTCAAGGGCGCGGTCGTCAATTCTATCGCGCACTTTTAGCAGAGTATCTACTGTTGAGTCGAACACCTTGCGTTTGTACTCGGCAATGGTGTCGGTCTCGGTCACCGCGATTTGGCCGAAGCTGGGGCTGGAAGCCAGCTGTTGCGCCAGGTTCAACTTGAACTCCTGGAAGCCGGAACAGCCCACGGCGCGACAAAAGCGCACCACGGTCGGCTCGCTCACCTGGGCCTCGGTGGCCAGGTCGACGATGCGCATATGAATAATTTCATCGGGATTGGCGAGAATATACTCCGCCACCTTGCGCTCAGATTTGCGCATGGATGACAGTTGCTCACTGATTCGTTGCGTTACTTCCGCCGGTTTCACAGGACTTCCTTCTCTATGCCAGTTGGCGCAGTTTAGCCGCTGCGCCCCCGGCTGGCGAGGGGCTTTGCATTGTCAGCCGGGGTAAAATCCTGTTTATTTACACAGGTCTTATACAGCAGCTCTGGTACAATCTTCGCCCATGGACGTATCTCAGATTTTAGACCCCCTCAACGACGCCCAGCGCGAAGCGGTAGCTGCCGCGCCCGGCAATCAATTGGTTCTGGCCGGTGCCGGCTCGGGCAAGACCCGGGTGCTGGTACACCGCATCGCTTGGCTAATGCAGGTGGAGGGCGCCTCGCCCTACTCCATTATGGCGGTGACCTTTACCAACAAGGCGGCCCGCGAGATGCGCGCCCGTATCGAAGAGTTGCTGGGGGTGAATACCTTTGGCATGTGGGTGGGCACTTTCCACGGCCTGGCTCACCGCCTGCTCAAAGCCCACTGGCAAGAAGCCAAGTTGCCGCAGAACTTCCAGATTCTGGATTCCGACGACCAGCTGCGCCTGATCAAGCGGGTACAGGCAGATCTGGGGCTGGACGATAAAAAGTGGCCGCCGCGGGAAACCCAGTGGTGGATTGGCGCGCAGAAAGATGAAGGCCTGCGCCCGCAATATATCAATGCCGGCGCCGATCCCTGGTTGCAGACCATGGTGCGCATCTACTTCGCCTATGAAGAGGCCTGTCAGCGCGGTGGGCTGGTAGATTTTGGCGAGTTGCTGCTGCGCGCCCACGAACTTTGGCTGAATAACGACAGTATTCTGGCCCACTACCGCCGGCGTTTCCCCCATATCCTGGTGGATGAGTTCCAGGATACCAACACGATTCAATACGCTTGGTTGCGCCTGCTCGCAGGGGAACAGTGCCATATCACCGCTGTGGGTGACGATGACCAGTCCATTTACGGTTGGCGCGGCGCCAAGATCGAGAATATCCAGCACTTTTCTACAGATCTGCGTGAAGTGCAGACGGTACGCCTGGAGCAGAATTATCGCTCCACCTCCACCATTCTGAATGCGGCCAACGCGGTGATCGCCAATAACAGCGGTCGTCTGGGCAAGGAGTTGTGGACCAAGGGGGAAGAAGGCGAGCCCATCGCCGTCTACGCCGCCTACAACGAGCAGGATGAGTCGCGCTTTATCGTCGAGCGTATCAATGATTGGGTGCGCGATGGCAATCGCCGCGACAGCATTGCCATCCTCTACCGCTCCAACGCCCAATCCCGGGTGCTTGAAGAGGGGCTACTGCGCGAACAGGTGCCCTACCGTATCTACGGTGGCCAGCGCTTCTACGATCGCCTGGAAATCAAAAATGCCCTGTCCTACCTGCGCCTGATCAGCAATCGCAATGATGACACTGCATTTGAACGGGTGGTGAATACCCCCACTCGTGGCATTGGTGCGCGCACGGTGGAAATGGTGCGCTCCTTTGCTCGCGAGCAGGGCTGTTCCTTGTGGCAGGCGGCCAAGCTGATGTTGCAACAGCGCGTACTGGCTGCGCGCGCCGGTAATGCTCTGCAGAGCTTTCTGGATCTGATCAACCAGCTGGCTGCAAATGCGGAAGATAAAGAGCTGGATGCCATTGCCGAGGATGTGATCGAGACTAGCGGCCTGCTGGAATTCCACGGCAAAGAAAAAGGTGAGAAGGGCCAGACGCGGGTGGAGAACTTGCAGGAATTGGTCACTGCTTGTCGCTCTTTTGCCGGTGTGGACCTGCCCGAGGGGGAGGAAGATGAGGAGGAAATCCCTCTTCTTAACCAGTTCCTCGACAGCGCCGCCCTCGATGCCGGTGAAGGCCAGGCGGATGAGTTTGAAGATGCCGTCCAGCTGATGACCCTGCACTCTGCCAAGGGCCTGGAATTTCCTTTGGTGTTTATGGCGGGCGTGGAGGAAAACCTGTTCCCCCACAAGATGTCTGCACAGGAGCCCGGCCGTATGGAGGAAGAGCGGCGCCTCTGCTACGTGGGTATCACCCGCGCCATGTGTAAACTGTATATTACCTACGCGGAAAACCGGCGCCTGTTTGGCAGCGAGACCTACAACAGTCCGTCTCGCTTTATCGGTGAGATTCCGCCAAATTTGGTGCACGAAGTGCGCTTGAAGACCGAAATTTCCCGTCCCCTCTACCAGGCGGATTATGGCAAGGTGGGCCAGTTTTCCGACCCGGCGCCAGATTTCGATGATTTACCACCATTGGCACTGGGTGGCCGGGTTGAGCATGTCAGGTTCGGCGAGGGCACCGTAGTGCAGTTCGAAGGTAATGGCCCCCGTACACGTGTACAGGTCAATTTCGATGATGTTGGCAGTAAATGGCTGGTAGTGGCTATGGCTAAGCTGCAGCCTTTATAGATTGTTTGCTTTGATAAAAACCAAGTCAGATTAGAAATTTTTTCTGCACTGATTTTGGTTTTTCCCAAAATCCCGACCATTTAAAAAAGATCATTTATCGATGATCAGCGCCTTACAAGAAAAAAGATAATTAAAAGCGATGAAAAAAGTTAACTGGTATCCCGCTATTATTTTGGGCCTTATCGCCCTGCTCGTTATTACCTTTGCTGCACTGGTCACTTCCCGTGTGGCACAGGGCCCTGCACAACATTTTTCCGATAATGGCAACAAAGAGTTGTTTGAGTGGAAGCTTGTTACCACTTGGCCAAAAAATTTCCCCGGCCTCGGCCAAGCCCCGGAGCGCTTTGCAAAAAACGTTGAGTTGATGTCCTCCGGCCGCCTCAAAATTAAAGTTTATGGTGCAGGTGAGCTGGTACCCGCTCTGGGTATTTTTGGTGCGGTATCTGAGGGCGCTGCACAGATGGGACATGGTGCCGCCTATTATTGGAAAGGCAAGATTCCAGCGGCCCAGTTTTTTACCGCGGTACCGTTTGGTTTAAACGCCCAGGAAATGAATGGCTGGCTGCACCACGGTGGTGGTTTGGAACTCTGGAAAGAGATTTATGAACCGTTCAACCTGATCCCCCTAGCGGGTGGCTCTACTGGGGTACAGATGGCCGGCTGGTTTAACAAACCGATTAACTCTGTTAAGGATTTGCAGGGCTTAAAAATGCGAATTCCCGGTCTGGGCGGTGAAGTATTAAACCGGGCCGGCGGTACCGCTGTGACTATTCCCGGTGGTGAACTCTATACCGCGCTGCAGACTGGTGTTATTGATGCGACCGAGTGGGTTGGACCTTATAACGATCTCGCTTTCGGTTTCCATCAGGTTGCCGAGTACTACTACTATCCCGGCTGGCATGAACCCGGCTCAATGATGGAATTTATCGTCAATAAAAAAGCCTTTGAGAAATTGCCCAAAGACCTACAGGCCATTGTGCGCGTGGCTGCCCGCGAAGCAAACCAGGACATGTTGGATGAGTACACCGCTCGTAATAATCGCGCCCTGCGTGAGCTGGTGGAAACACATGGAGTCAAAGTTAAGCGTTTGCCAGATGATGTGCTTGCCCATTTAAAGCAGATCAATACTCAACTGATGCAAGAGACCGCAAATAAGGACCCAGAATTTGCGCGTATCTATAAAGCCTTTAAGGATTTTGAGCGGGATGTGCGACCCTATCACCAGATAAGTGAAGAGGCTTATTACCAGGCGCGCGAACTTGATGGGGAAAGCAAGAAACAGGAATAAAAGGCAAAATTAATATCATAGAAGGGAAACTGGTTTAAGGCAGTTTCCCGAAATAGTTTTGTAAGTCGTTTCAGGGCAGTGGTCTGGTATGTCCTCTATCGTCGATAGCGACAAAAACAAACTCACCCTCAGTGACCTTTACCTGCTCACCAGAGTCCACCCGTGTCAGCCATACCTCAACCATTGTTCTAATAGAGGAACGCCCTACCTCTATAGCCTCGGCATAGCAGCTGACCGTAGAGCCAACCGGAACCGGGCGTAAGAACACCATACTGCCGACCGCTACGGTAGTTACCCTGCCGCGTGCAATGCTTTGGGCCAAGATTGCTCCAGCCAGGTCCATTTGCGACATCAGCCAACCAGCGAATACATCCCCCTGGGGGTTGGTATCACGGGGCATAGCCAGGGTTTGCAGGGTAAGCGTGCCTGTTGGTTGCGGGTTTTCATCAAGGGCTGAAAGTGCGGACATCGACTACTCACAGATTGTTAGAGTTATTGGTTTCCACCTGAGGGAAGGTGGCGCATTCTAGCACAAATTGAGTAGTATTTGACCAGTGCTTGTCTGAGTTTTTCCAACGAAAACGAGTGAAGTTTTTCCCAGCCACCCCCTAGGTGGCCGGGAAATTAGTGACAAGAGCCCTAAAGTGCCTCTATTGCCAACAGATTGTCGTCCGGGTTTTTGTCGATCATCTTGATATAGGGATCAAAGCCAGCAATGCTCGGTTTGCCCTTCACCTCAAATTCCAACAGGGTGGTCTCTTCACTGATCTCCTGTTTGGCCAAGTAGAGCACATTGTCTGAACTGGTGTTCTTGTCGGGATCTTCTGCAAAAATGGCAACATCTATCCAGTTATTGATGGGAATTTCTTGTTCCTGTCCATCCCCTTCGGCTTCATATTTGTGCGCTTCCAGCTCCAGTAATACGCGATAATTGCCGTTCTCCAACAGCTCATAGGTGGCATTTGCGACTTTGAGATCAAAGAGGACTACTCGCTCCAGCATATCGGTGATCAGCTCTTGCTGGGGGGGGGCGGCGTGGGCTCGGAGTCTTGCCACTAAATCCATGCTGGTGGGATAGGGATCACTGGAGAAGCCTTTTTCTTTTAATAGGGAAGCCAAAGCCGCATTGACGGCATCTTCACCCATCGCATCCTTAAGGGCGTACATCGCTAGCGAGCCCTTGTCGTAATGGATATAGGTCTGGTTTTCGTTGCGAGATAAAGGTAACTCCTCAAGCAACTCGGTACCCCGAGCGCTCAGGTAGCCATCCAGCTCATATTTGAGGAAACGACGCATTTTTTCAGGGCCGTATTCCCGCTCCATCACCATTAGTGCTGAGTACTGCGCCAGGGTTTCAGACAGTAGAGTCGCTCCCTGTACATTGGCGCCAATCAATTGATGCGCCCACCACTGGTGCGCCACCTCGTGGGCGGTTACATAGAAGACGTAATCAATCTCATCCGGGTCCCGCAGATCGGCGACAAAACCGATAGATTCAGAGAAAGGTACGGTGTTGGGGAATGCCTGGGCAAAGGATTCATAGCCTGGGAACTCGACGATACGCAGTTGGCGATATTGATAAGGGCTGAATGCCTCACTGAAATACTCCAGGGACTTTTTCACCCCCTCAACCATACGATCTATGTTGTAGTCGTGGGGCTTGTGGTGGTAGACCTCAATGGCAACGTCCTGCCATTTATCTTTGACCACTGTGTAGTCCGCTGAAAGGTAGGAAAAAAAGTTGTGAATGGGCGCGTCCATCTTGTAATGAAAGTAATGGCGCTCTCCCTCCTGCCAGTCTTTTTGTAGGTAGCCGGGGGCCAGTGCTATCTGTCCCAAGGAAGTACTGACGGTGGTTTCAAAGTTGATCCAGTCAGAGTCGCTGCGAAGATAGGATTTTCGGTAGTGCTCTTTGTCCTCCAGTTTGGGCATACGCTGCGGCGGCGGTAGATCGTGCTTTTTACGCAGGTGACGATCAGTCAACTCAAAATTGCTGTTGTAACCGATAAAGGGCAGCGCTTCGTAGTTATTAAAGAAGGTACCGTTCTGCACCAAGGTGGTGGAGGAGCCGGAGTTCATAAAGCCGCGATTGATCCTGCTCAGATCAAACTCCAGCGTGAGGGACTGGCCGGGTTCAAGTGGGCGATCCAGCTCGAAGAAATAGTGTCCGAACTGCTCGTCCTTTTCGCGTAACTTGGCCTGATTTAGGGATAACTGGTTAACTGTAAGGCCGCGATCCAGCCCTATAACTACCTCATCAATCGACTCCTCACGCTTGTTAACCAGGAAATAGCGGCCGCGCACTTCATAGCGGCGTTCATTGGGGAAGATATCCACATCCACTTTGACATCGGTGATATGTGGTGCGAGTTTATCCTCTAGGGCCTTGTATTTCTTCTCATAGTCTGCAGCTAGTCGTTCACGATCCTTGCTGGTTTCGTAGTGATTGAGAATATTGGTGTTGTAGTAAATAAAGGCGCCAGTGCCGATAAACAGTAGCAGGGTTGTGGAGGCAGTTAATCGACTGGAAAGCCCCAATTGGAAGCGCAGGGCTTTGACCCGGCTAGTTAGAGGAGCCAGGGTTCCGCGCTGCCAGAGCCCGTAACTCAAGATGGCCAGTATCAGGCTGAAGCTGATCCAATATAACGCAAACCAAGCCCGACCCTGATCAAAGTGACCATAACCATTCATGTCCGAGTAAGGTGCGGCGTTCCAGTCTGCAAATTGATAGAGGTTGTGTTCGAACCCAAGGCCATCAAGGACACTGGAGCTAATTAAGTAGCCCACCATCAGTAGCATGCCGAGGAATTTATTGCGGGTTATCACCTGGGCAAAGATAGATAGGACTGCCATCAAGTAAAACGGCAGCGCAAACTGATACCAGAGTCCGTAAAAATACAGTCCAGGCTCAAGCGTTGTATATCCCTTGCCCAGCTGTACAGCCACAGTGGTAAGCATGCAGGCTATCAGGATACCGGCCAGAACCACCAGCATTGCAATAAACTTGCTCGCTACGAAAATCCAGCTGGGTGTGGGCACGGCATCCATAATTTCATGGCAACCGGCCTGGCGTTCTCGCCACACCAATTCAGCCCCATAGTAGATCAGAATAATCAACATGATGAGGCTAAAAGCACCTTCTATCAGACTGACCATAGAACGAGTCACCGGGTATACCGAGGTGCCAAATACTGCCTCCAGGCTCAGGGATGCGCCCAAGACATTCAGAACACCCAGTGCCAGGATTACCCAAAAAGCTAGGCTTTTTACTACTGCTTTTACTTCAAAACCGCAGCGTATACGGAATTGTTGCCAAACCGTGGCTGCCCCAAAGTTTGGAGTAATTCGCGGTAGGGGCTTGATGTACCTAGGTATCTCACTATCTGCGGCTTCTGTGGTGCGGCGGCGCGACCAGAGAGATTTACGTTCGGCAAATGAAAAGCATTTATAGCCTAAGCCGATAAATAATAAGCTGACGCCCAGCCATAGTAAGCGGTTGATTAGAAAGTTTCCCTCTAGTGCGATCATAGAGGTATTGCGATCGAAAGCGGTCCAGTAGCGAGTTGTCTCCTGGAAGGCGGCGATACCAAAGGGGTCAGCCAGTGCGGCAGCACTTCGATAGGCGGGTTCATCCATGATTCCCTGGCTGGTGAAATAGAGTATCAGGAAGGCGATCAACCCCAGGTAAGTGGCCATCATGCTGCGAGTTATGGCTGCCAGGCTAAAAAACATGGCGCTGCAAAACAGCATGGTGGGAAAGATAAGTATGAATAAGGTTTGCAGGTAGTGGGATATTTGAGTGGGGCCCAAGCGCTCTGGGTCTAGCCAAGGCATCCATGAACCAAACAGCATACCCAGCGCCGTAGATGAGAAAGCCAGAAAGGCCACGGCGAATGATCCTGTGAAGCGCCCCAATAAATAATCACGCTTATTAATAGGGGTACTGAAGACAATACCTTCCATTTTCATATCGCGATCACGCAGCACCGGATTGGCTGCGAAGGCGGCAGTGATAAAAATACTGAAAACGCACATTACTAACAGGGTTAGCATAATCGCGTAGGGAGAGTTGATCAGGGTGCTACCTCCACCGCCGCCGATCTGTATATTGTCGACGGTCATAGCACCAAAAGTCAGTAGAAAAAATACCAGGCTGGTCACATAAAACAGTGGCTGGCGCAACTGGTAGTGAAATTCAAACTTAGCAACCGATAAAAACATTTAGAAATCCTCCCCCACCTCAAGCGGCGCTAGCCACTTGAGCTTTTTTATTGCTAAACAGGGTAGAGAAGTAGACATCTTCAAGGTCCGGTTGCAGCTGCTCAAAGCCTACTGCCGGTTGGGTATCTGCCAGCGCATGCACAACATGGCGCCCGGCTAATAAACGAGTGGAAATCACATCAAAATTATTGTGGCATTCTTCCAGCTCAGATTTATCGACGGTGCGCCGCCATACACGTCCTTGCAATTTAGAGATAAGTTCTTCGGGTTTACCTTGGGCCACAATTTGACCTGCGGCCAGGATCGCCATATTGGGGCACAGATCGGCAACATCTTCGACAATATGGGTGGAAAGAATTACCACTACGTTCTCGCCAATTTCGCTAAGCAGGTTGTGAAAGCGATTGCGCTCCTGAGGGTCGAGACCAGCGGTAGGCTCGTCGACAATAATCAGGCGTGGGTCGCCGATCAGGGCTTGGGCAATACCAAAGCGCTGGCGCATACCTCCAGAGTAACCGCTTAGGTTTTTTTTGCGATCCTTAAATAAATTGGTCTGGTGCAGTAATTCAGCCACCATTTCGCGACGTTCTTTGCGATTACTAATACCTTTTAGAACTGCCATATGATCGAGCATATCTTCGGCACTGATTCTCGGATAAACCCCGAAATCCTGTGGTAGATAACCCAAGGTGCTGCGAATTTTCTGAGGGTTACTGGCCACATCGATACCATCAAAAGTGATGGAGCCGCTGTCTGCAAATTGCAGCGTGGCGATAGTACGCATTAATGAAGATTTTCCGGCGCCATTGGGGCCGAGTAACCCGAACATTCCTTTGGGGATATCCAAGTTGACGTTTTTAAGCGCATGCACGCCGTTATCGTAGGTCTTGGAAAGACTAGTTATATTTAGCATTTTTTAAATCCTTTTTAATTTTTTATTCGTGCTTGGATATCGATAGCAGTATTTAATTCCTTTTGATGGGTCTATTTTTTTAAGGAAAGATATCCGCAGAGGTTTATTGATGGTCTGGCGAGCAAATTAAAAATTGAATGCCAATTTAGCAGGTGCTGGTGACTTGCCGTAGGGAATCAAGATGTGCCGATGAATTTAAGGGGCGAAGGGTTTATTAAGTTTCAATGTTAGTACGATCGTTTTGGGCTGGATCCAATCGGTAGCGATACAAGGTCTTATCACTACCGATCGTTGTCTTTTGGGTTAATTCTGAACCACCCCCGGCAACCAAGTCACCAGAGCAGGCCAGAGTGCTAGGAGGCACAAAATCAACAGCTGAATAGCGATAAATGGCATAACGCCGCGATAGATAGCGGAAGTGGCCACTGAACTTGGCGCAACGCCGCGAAGATAAAACAATGCAAATCCAAAGGGTGGAGTAAGGAAGGAAGTCTGCAAGTTGATTGCAATCATGATGCCCAGCCAAATCGGGTCCACACCCATCGCCAACAACACCGGCCCAACAATGGGCACCACCACAAAGGTGATCTCAATAAAGTCGAGAATGAAACCGAGCAAGAAGATCACCAGCATGACCAGCAAGGTCGCACCAATAACACCCCCAGGCAGACTGTGGAAAATACTGGTGACAAGTTCTTCACCGCCATATCCACGGAAGACCAGTGAGAACAATGAAGCACCAATAAGAATGGCAAACACCATCGCGCTTACCTGTAGAGTGCTGCGACCCACCTCCCCCGCTTGCGCCCAATGCAGAGCACCGCGACTGTAAGCCAGTAATCCCGCCCCCAGAGCACCTACGGCGGCGGCTTCTGTAGGCGTTGCGGCACCGGTAATAATTGAACCCAGCACTAATAGCATCAAAGCGATAGGAGGAAAAAGGCTACTCAGTAGCGGCCAAACTTCCAGAGGTTGCTGCTGCGCGGTCTTGGCCTTACCCGGAGAACGGCGCGCCACGAACAATAGATAAACAATGTAGGCTGCTACCAGCAATAGGCCGGGAATAATGGCACCGATAAAAAGGTCGCCAACGCTGACCGGCTTGGGATTAAAAATACCTGCAGATAGTTGTGCCTGCTGATAGGCGTTGGAGAGAGTATCCCCAAGAAGCACCAGAGCAATAGAGGGGGGAATAATTTGTCCGAGGGTGCCGGTGGCGCAGATGGTGCCAGTGGCTAGCTTTGGGGAGTAGCCCTGTTTCAACATGGAGGGCAGGGACATTAAACCCATAGTCACTACGGTGGCGCCCACAATACCGGTACTAGCGGCCAGAAGTGCACCGACAACTACTACAGAAATGGCCATACCCGCCGGCGCACCCATAAATACTTTGGTCAGATTGACCAATAAGTCTTCAGCGATTTTTGCTCTCTCGAGAATGACTCCCATTAAGACAAAGAGCGGCACGGCAACCAGGGTGCCGTTTTGCATAATGCCGTAGAGGCGGTCGGGGAAGGCACGCAGTAGCTCGGCATCGAAAGCGCCATACACGATACCCAACCCGGCGGTGATTAGGGCCGTACCGGCGAGCGTGAAAGCTACCGGGTAACCGAACATCAGTAGCCCGCAAACGGCGGCAAACATCAATAGAGGTATCAGCTCGATCATGCCTCTGCCTCCTCCACCTGCTTGAGCAATCGTGGTTTCGCTACAGATTCGCTTACCGGGCTTGAAACCTCCATAAGCTGTAGCAGAGCACGAATAAACTGGGCGGTGCCGGCGAGACCGAGGGTTACTGCCGCGAGGGGAATCAGACTTTTCAGCAGGAAAACACCGGGAAGGCCGCCGGCATTGGCGCTCTCCTCAAGCACTGACCAACTATTCAGAGCAAACTGCCAGCTGCTCAGCAACATAAAAGTGCAGACTGGCAAAAGAAATAGCAGAAAACCCAGAGCATTAACCCAAGCCTTACCCCTGGGACCCATTCGCCGATAGAAGACATCGACACGCACGTGGGCGTCGGTTTGCAGCGCATAGGCCAGGCCCAACATAAAGGCGGCACCGTGCAGATAGATTACGGACTCCTGTAGCGCTATGGAGCCACTGTCGAACAGGTGGCGCAGAGCCACAACGCAGGACTGTATTAAGACCATGGCCCAGGTAAACCAGGCGAGCAGGTGGCCGGTGCGACTGGATAGACTCTCCAGTGCACGCGCTCCACGCATCAGAAATAGCATGGGGGCTTCTCTCTTTACATCTTATTGTTATCTCGTTTGTATGCAGGTTACCGCTTTGCTTGCCCGGGCACCAGCGGGGTAAATTTCCGGCTGTAACTTTTTTGTCATGTTTTATTCATAGAATCGTCATCCGTTGTTCCTAGCATCGCCGCGTGAAATAAAAAACACTCATCGGAGTTACACATGAACAAGCAAATTTTGGCTACTTCCCTGGCGGCATTGACCCTTGCCACCTCTCAGGTAGCCCTGGCGGCTCGCGACTACATCAGTGTTGTGGGTTCTTCCACTGTTTACCCTTTTACCACCACTGTGGCGGAGCGTTTCAGCCGTGCTACCCAGTTCAAGACTCCGGTAGTTGAATCCACAGGTACTGGCGGCGGCATGAAGCTGTTCTGTCAGGGCGTTGGTGAAAGCACTGCAGACATCACTGGTGCTTCCCGCCGCATTAAGCAGTCCGAGCTGGAAATGTGTAACGGCAACGGCGTTGATGTTGTGGAAGTACAGATTGGCTACGACGGTATCGTGCTGGCCAATGCTAAGAAAGCAACTCCTTTCAAGCTTTCCCGCAAAGATATTTTCTTGGCCCTGGCAAAAGAAGTACCGAACCCGGACGGTTCCGAAACGCTGGTAGCTAACCCTTACAAGACCTGGAAAGACGTAAATCCTGCGCTGCCCAATACCAAAATTGAAGTTTTGGGGCCGCCCCCCACTTCCGGTACCCGCGATGCCTTCGCGGAGCTGGCAATGGAAGGTGGTTGTAAGAAATTTGGCTGGATCAAGGCCATGAAGAAAAAAGACAAGAGCGCTTATAAGGCGATCTGTCACAACGTACGCGAAGACGGCGCTTATGTTGAAGCCGGTGAGAACGATAACCTGATCGTCAACAAGTTGGTTGCCAATCCAAATGCCCTAGGCATCTTTGGTTTCAGCTTCCTCGACCAGAATGCCGATAAAGTACAAGGCTCTTTGATCGAAGGACAGGCTCCGACTTTCGATTCTATCGCCGATCAGAGATATCCAGTTTCCCGCCCGCTGTTTATTTACGTGAAGAAGGCACATGCCGACGTAGTGCCAGGTATCAAGCAGTTCCTGGCGGAGTTCACCAATGAGCGCGCTTGGGGTGATGAAGGTTACCTGACTGACAAAGGTATGATCCCGTTGCCCCAAGAGAAACGCCAGAAAATTGCTACTGACGTTCGCAAGCTGAATGCCCTGAGCAATCTTGCTGCGAAGTAAATTTATCTTGGAGTAGTACAGTCAAAGGGAATTGACGGCCAAGCTCGAGAGGGCTTGGCCGTTTTTATGAAAGCCAAGTGGAAACACAGGGAAAAGTCGGGATAATGCCGACATCGACATTTTTAGCACGGTAATTCAATGCAAACCCCCACACTGTTCGCCCTTTTGCTGCTGTTGATTTTAGTGGCCTACGGTACCGGCTTTAGTCGTGCACTGAGTGCAGCGCGCAGCCGAGGAGGCCTGCGTAATCTGGCCTCACTGCCCAGCTATCACGGATTATTTACCGCGCTTTGGTGTGGTTTACCGGCACTTTTACTACTGGGTGCCTGGCTGATTTTTGACGATGCCATTATTCGCTCTATGGTGATGCACAGCATCGCCGATAAGCCCGATACCATTGCCGGGCAGAACCTGCTCTATGCACAAATTCAAAACCTTGCCGCTGGCCATTTGGTGGGAGAGTCATCTCCACAGTTACAGTCGGCTGCCGAGCACCTCAGTCAGTTGCGCAATAATTCCAATACTCTACAGGCCTTTTTAAGCCTGGTATTGGCGGTGGGCCTGGGGGCATTTGCACTGTTGCGTTTTTCTCCGGAGCTGCGTGCCCGTGAGAAAGTGGAAAAAGTCCTGAAGGCTATTCTGATTACCTGTGCCTGCGCCGCGATTTTTACCACTGTGGGTATTTTGTTCTCGGTACTGTTTGAGTCGCTGCGCTTTTTCCAGTCGGTGCCAGTGACTGAATTCTTGTTCGGCCTGCACTGGAGCCCGCAGATGGCCCTGCGCGCCGATCAGGTTGGTTCCAGCGGAGCCTTTGGTGCGGTACCCCTATTTACCGGCACCCTGATGGTTTCCGCAATCGCCATGTTGGTGGCGGTGCCTGTGGGCCTGATGGCCGCTATTTATCTGGCCGAGTACGCCAGCAAGCGCGTGCGCAACGTAGCCAAGCCTATTTTGGAAATTCTCGCCGGTGTACCCACCGTGGTATACGGCTTTTTTGCGGCACTGACTGTTGCCCCATTTATTCGCGACCTGGCCACCTCAATGGGTTTACAGGCCTCCAGTGAGAGCGCCCTGGCCGCTGGCCTGGTAATGGGGATTATGATTATCCCATTTGTCTCTTCATTATCTGACGATGTTATTAATGCAGTTCCGCAATCCCTGCGCGATGGCGCTCTGGGGTTGGGTTCAACCCAATCGGAAACCGTGCGCAAGGTGGTGATTCCCGCCGCCTTGCCGGGAATTGTCGGCGGTGTACTCTTGGCGGTATCTCGCGCAATTGGTGAAACGATGATCGTAGTGATGGCCGCGGGCCTCGCCGCCAACCTGACTGCGAACCCTCTGGATTCGGTCACCACTGTTACCGTGCAAATCGTGACGCTACTGGTCGGCGACCAGGAGTTTGACAGTCCCAAGACCCTGGCCGCATTTGCGCTTGGCCTGATGCTATTTATCTCCACTCTGGTGCTGAACTTTATCGCCTTGCACGTAGTGAAAAAATACCGGGAGCAGTATGACTAACCTCACCCAGACGCAGGTTCGTGAGCGCATCGAGAAGCGCCTCGCCAGCCGCCATCGCAAGGAAAAATTGTTTCGTGGGCTGGGCATTGCCAGTATCGCTTTCGGCATACTCGCGGTTGTTATTCTATTCAGCGATATTATCAGCAAGGGTAGCGGCGCCTTTGTGCAGACCGCCATTGAGCTGGAAGTGCACTACGATGCGCAGGTACTCGGTATTGAGAAGGTCGATGACGAGAGCCTTGCCTGGGCCAATTTCACCGGGGTGATCCGCGCGGCGTTGCGCGAGCGTTTTCCCTCGGTGACTGGCCGCAGTGACAAGCGTGAGCTCTATAGCCTGGTCTCCTCGGGGGCACCCTTTAACCTGCGTGATCGCCTGGCTGCAAACCCAGAGCTACTCGGTACGAGCGAGAAGGTATGGTTTGCCGCTGACGACGATGTGGATACTTTTGTTAAAAGTCTGAAGGATTCCAAAGAGGGCTTCCGCGGCCGCACATCCGAACAGAAAGCCGGCTGGATCGAGCAGTTGCTACAAAGTGGCGAACTGAAGAAGCGTTTTAACACCACCTTCTTTACCAACGGCGATTCGCGCGAGCCGGAACAGGCAGGTATCCGCGCCGCTTTGATGGGCTCGCTGTTTACATTGCTGGTGACTTTGGCGCTGTCTTTCCCAATCGGGGTGGCTGCCGCTATCTATTTGGAAGAATACGCGCCGAAGAATCGTTGGACCGATCTGATTGAGGTGAATATCAATAACCTCGCGGCGGTGCCGTCCATCGTATTCGGCTTGCTGGGGCTGGCGATCTTTATCAACTTTTTTGAGTTGCCGCGCTCTGCGCCTCTGGTTGGTGGTCTGGTACTTACCCTGATGACGTTGCCGACAATTATTATTTCCAGCCGTGCGGCGTTGAAGGCGGTGCCGCCTTCGATTCGCGAAGCGGCGATGGGTATGGGTGCCTCGCGTATGCAGGTGGTTTTCCACCATGTATTGCCGCTGGCCATGCCCGGTATGCTCACCGGTGCGATTATTGGTATGGCCCAGGCCTTGGGTGAGACCGCGCCCCTTCTGATGATCGGTATGGTTGCCTTTATTGTGGATGTACCCGGCGGAGTTACCGATCCGGCCACGGTATTGCCGGTACAGATTTTCCTCTGGGCCGACAGCCCAGAGCGCGCCTTTGTGGAGCGTACCTCTGCAGCCATTATGGTGCTGCTGAGTGTATTGATTCTTATGAATACCAGTGCAGTAATGCTGCGCAAGAAACTTGAGCGCCGCTGGTAACAGCGCGGATAATCGGAAAACAGGATTATTTATGAGTACCATGACCCTGGATGCCGCCGGACATTCTGAAGCGGCGCAACCCGAACTGACCGGTGAAAAAATGGCAGTGAGCCAAGCCGAGGTGCGGAAAACAGTGGGCCAGCCCTTCACTGATACCGCCAAGTTACGCATGCGCAATGTGAATGTGTTCTACGGTGAAACCCAGGCTATTCACAATGTGGGCCTGGATATCGGCCGCAATGAAGTTGTGGCGATGATCGGCCCATCCGGTTGTGGTAAGTCCACTTTCCTGCGCTGCCTCAACCGCATGAATGACACCATCGAAGGCTGTCGGGTGGAAGGCGAACTGAGCCTGGATGGCGACCCCATTTATGGTCCCAAGGTAGATGTTGTGCCACTACGCGCTCGGGTGGGGATGGTGTTCCAGAAGCCCAATCCCTTCCCCAAGTCTATCTATGAAAATGTGGCCTATGGCCCCAAAATCCACGGGATCGCCAGCCGCCGCGCCGACCTGGATGAAATTGTGGAAAACAGCCTGCGCCGCGCCGGCCTCTGGGATGAAGTTAAGGACCGTTTGGACAAGCCGGGCACCGGCCTCTCTGGCGGTCAGCAGCAGCGTTTGTGTATCGCCCGAGCCATTGCCGTGAGCCCTGAGGTTATCCTGATGGATGAGCCCTGCTCCGCCCTGGACCCTATTGCCACTGCGCGTATTGAGGAGCTGATCGATGAGCTGCGCGAGAACTACACTATTGCCATCGTGACCCATTCCATGCAACAGGCGGCCCGCGTTAGTCAGCGCACGGCTTACTTCCATCTGGGGCACCTGGTTGAAGTCAACGATACAGAGACCGTGTTCACCAATCCGGAGCACGAACTAACCGAAGCCTACATTACCGGCCGCTTCGGCTAAGCCAATCTTGCTCCGAGGGATAACTATGGAAATGCACTTCGATCAGCATATCTCCCGCCAGTTCAATGAGGACCTGGAGGGAATCAAGACCGAGATGTTGGAAATGGGCGGCATGGTCGCCCGCCAAGTAGCCGATGCCGTCGATGCTCTGTCGAATGCCGATAGCCAGCTCGCCGAGGAAGTCCTGCGCGTCGAAGAGGAAATCGACAAGTGCGAGATGGCCCTGGACGAGCACGCGACTTTAATCATCGCCAAGCGCCAGCCCGCCGCTTCGGATCTGCGTATGGTGATGTCGGTAACCCGAATCGCCCGCGACCTGGAACGTATCGGTGATGAGGCCAGCAAAATCGCGAAAATGGCGATTGCCCTGACCGATGAAGGCACCTCACCGCGCGGCTATACCGAGATACGCCATCTGGCAAATGCTGTACGCAAAATGCTCAACGACGCCCTGGATGCCTACACTCGTTTCGATGTGGAGTCCGCATTGCGCACCCTCGCCGAGGATGAACAGGTGGACATGGATTATCGCACCGCCGTCCGTGAGCTGGTGACTTATATGATGGAAGATCCGCGCAGTATTTCCCGCGTCATTAATGTGCTGTGGACACTGCGCTCACTGGAGCGTATCGGTGACCACGCCAAGAATATTTGTGAGCAGGTAGTCTACTTGGTGGAGGGGGCGGATATTCGCCACGGCCACGAGAGGAATTTGAATTTAAGGAAATCCTAAGTTTCCTCAGCCAAAGAAAGGTCGCTCATAGCGGCCTTTTTTATTGCAGGCAGATTTTAAGAACTTGAAATATTTAGGGGCTTGGCGATGAAATATATTTTTGAGGTTCAAATTAAGGAAGGTTTCACAGCGGAAGAATATGCCGATGCCTGGGTACGTGCGTCTCAGTTAATTCAGCGGGCACCTGGGGCTATGGGCACGGAACTTTTGCAAAAGATCGGTGACGAAAATAGCCTCATAGCGATAGCCACTTGGCACAGTAAAATAGAACGCGATGCTATGCAGGCTGAACATACGTTTGCGATTGATAAAATTATTCAAAGCGTGGCTCCTTTTGTGGGTATACGACCTTTAGGAGAGTTTAAAGAATTTAGAGAGGTAGTAGCTTCTTATGCTGATGATGATGAACTTTCTTAAGCTTGCCTCGTCAAAACTGAACAGAAGCTGAATAAATTAAATTTTTCAAAAATTAAAAAACTGTAAATTTTAATCGGTCTCTGAATGAGTATTTAAAATACTTGATTACGGATAATTACATCTAAGCAAGAAGCTTTAATTCTGTCTGCCCCCTGTTCTCATTCCCTTCGTCGCAAAGTCTTCTCAAACTGACTTTGTGTAATTAACTGTTGTTGCAGACAAAAATTCTTTTGTTACAATCCGCAGCCCAATTTGGATCCCTACGTTAACGAAGGATTTTGAAATGAGATTCAAGCTCGCAGCTCTCCCCCTGATGCTTCTTGCGGCTACTACAACTGCCGAGGAGTACAATTCTTTTACTAAAGCTAACTACAGCAATTTAGAAAAAGGTGATGATAGTTTTACTCTTGATAGTCGCTACTTCTTCAGCGGAAAAGAAACTCTAGGCCCACTGAAAGAATTTGAATATATAAACAAAGTTAGCAATGTTTACGGTGGCTTCTCTCATTTAAACGAAGGCAGTGAAGATTCCGATATTCTGACCATCGGTGGAGAGTATTTTGCATCCAATGGTCTGGTTTTAGGTGCTCAGTTAGCCGATTGGGGTGAAGAAAATATTGATACTTTATCAGTAGGTTATCTCTTCACACCTAACTTCCTGGTTAGCCTGGAACATGAAGATAACGACAGTGATAATGAGCTGTCTGTTAATGCTCGTTATAACCACCAGCTGAATGGAACCGATTATATCGGTTTCGACTTTTCAGTTGATGAAGAGTTTGATACTCGCAGCCTGTCTTCTAAGTACTTTACTCACCTGGGTGGTGAACAGTACTTAACGATTGATCTGGATTATATCAGCTACGATGAGGACGATGACTATTGGAAGTTGGGCACAGAGTACTTCTTTACTCAGCGCACCTCCGTCGGCTTTACTTTCGATGAAAAAGAAGAGTTTAAGCTGGGTATGAACCATTTCTTCAACCGCAACTTCGCTGTTGAAGCTGCTTATGTTTCCAATACTGATAGTGATATCGATTACGATATCTACCAAATTGGTATGACCGTACAGCTGTAAGTAAGAAAAGGGCTATCTTAGATAGTCCTTTTATTTTCTTAGTTAATTATTGGATGTTACCTAAACGTTTATTTCTTGTCGTATTGTTATTGTCTCTAGAAATAAAAAATAAATCCTATTAAAATCTTACAAATCAAATCTATAGTTGGAAAAGGATTTTATGAAGGGTTTTAAAGTATCAGTTGTTCCCCTGATGGTGCTTGCTACTGGCGTAACGGCGGAGGAGTATAAGTCGATAACTACTTTGAGTTATTCAGATTTAGAGTACTCATTTCATGACCATTACAATAGCCCAATGGGGTGGCCATATTTTCCAACGTCCGGTTATAATGCTAAAGAAGTAAAAAATAAAACCTCAACCGTTGGTACTACTTACTATTTTGGAGGGAAAGAAACTCTTGGGCCTCTAAAGGAGTTTGAGTACATCAATAAGGTTAGCAATATATCAGCACAATTCTCCCGATATGAAATTCGGAATGATTATTTGCGGAATGATCATCATCAAAATTCAATTTCTACAAAAGGTGAGTATTTTGTAGAAAATGGTGTGGTGCTGAGTGCTACTATAGAGGATCAAAAATATGCCAACATTTATGATCAATCGATTGGTTATTTTTTCACCCCGAATGTTTTAGTGAAATTAAACTATAGTAATACTGATTTTAAGTATTTTGATGAAGAAGAAGAGTTTTCATTAACCGCCCAGTATAGCCACCAATTAAGTGATACTGGTTATCTTGGTTTTACAATGAATGTCGCTGAGGAAACTGACAATCACATTTTATCTTCTAAATATTTCGTAGATTTCGGAAATGATAAGTATCTAAGTGTTGAAGCGAGTTATTATCACGGAAACGGAAGAATATGGGGGGATGCCTCGGAGTTGAGCGCAGAATTTTATTTTAATAAAGAGACCTCCGTCAATATAGCTTATGATGAAAATCATCGTTATAAATTAGGGTTTTCCCACTTCTTTAATCAGAATATTGCCGTTGACGTAGCTTACTTAGCCGCAGCAACAAATAAATACAATGGGTATTATGCAGAATTTGGATATTTGGAGTGTGATGATTGCGATGCTTATCGGTATGATGAGTACCGGCTGGGCTTAAGAGTTCAGTTATAATTTTATGAAAATATAAGGGCTATCCACTAGCCCTTTTAAATTTTTAAATCAAAATTTCTAAACTATAAATTTAGCCCTTCCCAGTTAAGGCCTGTATCCGGGCCTGAGCTTTAGAGCCAATCTCTCCCCCTGCCCCGGCTGCTGTCTCGTAGTGCTTGAAAGCGCTTTGCTTATTCCCCTGCTTTTCATACACCTCGCCCAAATAGAAGTGTGCATAAGCTGTTTCCAAATAACGTAGAGAACGGTTTAAGTCCCTCTCCGCAGCAGTGTAATTTTTAAGTTGCGCACTAGCCATGCCGCGTTTTAACCAGTGGGAAAACAGTGCAGGGTTTTTCTGTACGGCACGGTCGTAGGCCTGATGGGCTTTATCAAATTGTTTTTTCTGGGCGAGTAAATCTCCTTCCAGTGCGAAGAAAGAGGCTTCTTTTGGTTGTTGCTTTTGTGCCTTTCGTACCAGATTCAGTGCCGTATCAAACTGCTTTTTATTGGCTGCTTTTAGAGCATCATCATAATTTTCATAGGCATCCGCATCGCGTTTTAGTTGTGCTATGGCCTTTTGATAGGCATCGCGGTTGGTGACCCCGTTCTTGGGCAGTGATTTACTGTGCTCGATATTGGCGCTGACGCGGGACTGTGATGGGGGGTGGCTGGCGAAGAGGGCTTCCAGGCCGTTGCTCTGCTGCCCTTTGGAGAGTTCGACGAATTTGCGCTGCAGTCGCACGGCGCCCTGGGGGTCATAGCCGGCGGCAGCCATATATTTCATGCCGTATTCGTCGGATTCCAGTTCGTTGCCGCGACCGTAGCGGGCGATATAGGCGGAACCTCCCAGCTGGCTGCCGGTGGAGATAAGGTCCGCATAGGCGGAATCTTTGGTGGCCGCACCGAGTACAGCCAGGCCGGCCCCGAGCACCTGTTGTTGTGACATGGCGGTGGCGGAGTGGCGTGCGGCGGCATGGACAATTTCGTGGCCGAGTACAGCGGCCAATTCCGCCTCATCCTCAAGCTGGACCAGCAGGCCTCTGTTAATGGCGATTTTGCCAGCGGGAAGTGCCCAGGCGTTGGGAACGGAGTTATTCAATACTACAAATTCGTAGGGCAGCTGCGGCTGGTCCGAGACCCGAGCCAACTTTTGCCCGACCCGATTCACATATTCCTGCAAGCTGGGATCTATGGTGTACTGACCGCCCTGTTGTTGTTGGTTGATTGGGTATTGCTGCTGTCCTAAGTTCAATTCCTGCTGGGCCGATACCAGAGAGAACTGTTGCTCTCCGGTCACTGGATTGGTGACACAGCCACTGATAATAGAGGTTGCCGTCAACGCCACTGCGGCGAAGAAAGCCTGGTTACGCGAGATCATTGCTTGCCTCCCTGTATAATGCCGATTATTCAACGATCACCCATTGTACACAGTCGGGGAATAGAGGTTATGACGGCACTTCAGGTAATAGAGTTATTTGCGGGCACCAACCCCGATGGCGAGCCGGTGGTAGAGCGCTTACAGGTACGAGTCAATGAGGACGACAGTTGCCAGCTGGTACGTTCTCCCGCATTTATTAAAGGCATCGCCAGTGGCGATTGCATTAAAGTGGATAAAGATACCCAGCAATTTGAGCTGGTTAAGCGCTCCGGTAATCTGGCGATCCGTGTTTTCTGTCGCGGCGACAGCGCCGAACTCTCCGACCGCTTGAGCCCGCAGCTGGAGAAACTTGGAGGGGAGCTGGATCTGGAAGTTCCACGCATGCTGGTTTACAGCATCCATGTCAGCTGTGGTTTCGATAAGATTGAGGAAATTCTCAATAGTATCTGTGATGGTGCCAACAGTGCCTGGTACTACGGCAATGTCTACGATCCGAAGGATGGCCAAACACCCCTCAACTGGTGGCAGGATATATTGAAGCCCGAATAGAGCAGTGCCCCGGTCCTAGCGGTTGGGCTCAAATAGAAAGCGAAGCAGCATAAGTAAGGCACCCGATGTTAATAGTGATTTCTCCAGCCAAGACGCTGGATTACGAGAGTGAAATACCCACACTGGAAACTACACAGCCAGACTTTCTCAAGGAGTCAGCGGCATTAATTGGCGAACTGCGTGATCTGAGCCCACAGCAGATCTCCAGCTTGATGAAGATTTCCGACAAGCTCGGTGTGTTGAATTACGACCGCTTTCAAGACTGGAAACGCCCTTTCACAGATAAAAATGCGCGCCCGGCCCTACTCGCCTTTAAGGGGGATGTTTATACCGGCCTGGCCGCTGAAACTATGGGCAAGCGCGATTTCAGTTATGCGCAAAAGCATTTGCGAATGCTCTCCGGTCTCTATGGCCTGTTGCGCCCGCTGGACCTGATGCAACCCTACCGCCTGGAAATGGGCACCAGATTTGAAAACAGCCGCGGTAAAAATCTGTATGAATTTTGGGGAGAGCAAATTACTGAGACGATCAATGCCCAGTTGCATGCGCTGAAGAGCCGGGAATTGGTCAACCTTGCCTCTAATGAGTACTTCAAGGCGGTAAAGCCCAAGGCGCTTGATGCAGAGGTCATTACCCCCCATTTTAAAGATCTAAAAAATGGTCAGTATAAGATGATCAGCTTCTTTGCCAAGAAAGCGCGGGGCATGATGAGCCGCTGGGCGATTGAGCAGCGGGTGAAGAAAGCGGAGGAGCTTAAGGGCTTTGATGTGGCTGGCTATACCTATAACTCGGGCATGTCCAATGAGCGCGACTGGGTTTTCACTCGGGATGAACAGCAATGAGCGATACCAGCCTGCCGGATGCACCGGCTTGTGCGCGTAATCGCGATCCAATTCTTACTCATCTGTGCCGCCTGCTGGATGGTAGCCATAAGGTATTGGAGGTGGGGAGCGGCACAGGTCAGCACGCGGTCTTTTTTGCACCGCGCCTGCCCCACTTAATTTGGCAGACCTCGGAGCGGGCGGAAATGCTGCCCGGTGTGCGAGCTTGGTTGGCGAGTGCGCCCGCACAGAACTTGCGCGAACCTCTGACTCTGGATGTCGATGCGCCCTGGCCTGCGCTGAATTTCGATGCGGTGTTTACCTCGAATACCCTGCATATTATGTCGAGGGAGTCAGTACAGCGATTCTTTCACAAACTGCACACTCTGTTAGAACCCAATGGCTTGCTGGTTGTATATGGACCCTTCAAGATTGATGGCAGTTTTATCGGGCCCAGCAATGCGGATTTCGATACCTACCTCAAAGAGCGCAACCCCGATAGCGGTATCCGTGATCTGGAGTGGTTGGATCAATTGGCCAGTGATGTCGGCATGCGTCGGGAAGAGCTAAATTACCTGCCAGCGAACAACCAGCTGGTCGTTTGGCGTAAATACGATAACAAGGAGTGATTATGCCCGTATGGTTTGAAGTTTCCGTTGTTGTGGCGTTTGCCATTGCAGCTGTGTTTTTTTTCGCCAAATATCGTGAAACTGCTGCAGCCCTGCATGAAAGTGAGCGCATGAAAACGCGTCTCTCCAATGACCTGAATCGCTATAAAGATGTGCCGCGGCTGCGCGCTCTGCGCGATGCTTTGGTGGGAAACAAGCCTCTGCCTGTGGATGACAATGGCAATGAGCATCTGTTGTTAAGAGATGGGGATTTAAAGTTGCACCACCTGATCCTGCGCCGGGAGAGCACCCCGGTGCACGATGAAGAAGAGGCTACCTATATCAAAAATGGTGAGCCGGTAAAGCTGCCAGAATTTGAATAGTTTTATCATTGAGGGGGTGGATCAAGAATCCGCGCCCTCGGTCTCCATTAGTTCCCGTGAGGGGCTCTCTTCCAGCTTGGTGGAGGGGAAATGCAGGGTGAAAGTACTGCCCTGGGCTGGGACACTGTGCACGCTCATTTCCGCACCGTGGCGCAACAGTACATGCTTGACGATAGCCAGGCCCAATCCCGTGCCGCCGCTGTCGCGGGAGCGGCCGGGGTCTACCCGGTAAAAACGTTCGGTAAGGCGCGGGATATGCAGCGAGTCTATACCGATACCCTGGTCCCGCACACTGAAGTGGCCGCCATCGTTATCCTGCCACCAGCGCAGTTGTATCTCCCCGTTCCCCGGGCTGTATTTCACCGCATTGAGCGCCAGGTTGGCGAAAGCACTGTGCAGCTCACTGGCATCGCCGCGGATACTGCAATCCCCTTCGCACGCTACGCTGACCTGGTGACGGTCGCCGCTAAAGCTGCGCGCTTCGCGGGCAACTCGCTCCATCAACTCGCGCACATCTACAGAGACGTCACCCGTTTTTCGCTCTGACGTTTCCAGGCGTGCCAGAAGAAGCAAGTCGTTGACCAAGGTGGTCATACGTGCCGCCTGCTCCTCCATCTGAACCAGCGGGCGCCGCCAGGCAGGGGGGGCCATATCGCTGTTCTGTAGGGTTTCCAGGTAGCCGGCAATTACGGTAAGAGGAGTGCGCAACTCGTGGGAAACGTTGGCGACAAAATCGCGGCGCATCTGCTCGAGATTGTGCAGGCGGGTGATATCGCGAACGATAACCAGGGCTTCATCCTTGCCGTAGCGGGTCACTTCCAGTTGCAGATGCAGGGCTTCATTACCCGGCGCTGGCAGGGTCAGCGGTTCGCGAGGGCTGTTGTCCTCGCTGTGCATATAGCTGACAAAGCCAGGGTCACGCACAAAGTTCACCAGGGACTGCCCCTGATCACTGGACTGCAGGCCGAGCAGCTCGCCGGCGGCGGGGTTCCACCAGGCCAGGTGGTCGCCATTTTCCAGGGCTACAATGCCTTCGCGCAGGGCGCTGGTGCTGTCCTGAACACGGCGTAACATGACATGCAGCTTTTGCTTCTCACGGCGGTGACGGCGTTGCATACGGTAGAAGTCGTCATAGATTTCACCCCAGATACCAAAAGCAGTGGGAGCGGGGCCGCGGCGGCCATTGGCAAGCCAACGATTGAAGCGGTGCTGCTGCCACAGCACTGAGAGCAGGTAGGCTGCCAGCCCTAAAATCAGGGTGAGCGACCACTCGGACGTGGTGAAGCCGAGGGTCAAGCAGCCCAGAGCAATAATTAAGAAGCGCGAAAATTCGCCAATACTGCGATCCAACATAGCCTTGCCGTGTTACCTGGCAGTTGTCGGGAGGGCTGATGTCCACCCCCGCACTTAATACATCTTAGAAACCCGGTCCTCTGTGGGAGTGACCAATGGTTACCGCGGGAGTCAGTGCCGATCTTTGCAGATTGTCACACTTTTTCGGCAGTTTGCACAGAAAATCGATAGCCGGTGCCGCGCACTGTCTGGATATAACGGTCGTGACCGTCAAGTGCCAGAGCTTTGCGCAGGCGGCGGATGTGTACGTCGACGGTGCGCTCCTCCACATAGACATTGCCACCCCAGACGTGATCCAGCAGCTGGGTGCGTGTGTAGGCGCGCTCCTGGTGAGAGAGAAAGAAAGTCAGCAGGCGAAATTCAGTAGGCCCCATATCCACCGGCTGTCCCTTGATGGTGACCCTGTGGCTTAGAGGGTCCAGTACCAGATCGCCGGCGCTGAGGGGGTCTTCGGGGGTGGCCGGGCCGGCGCGGCGCAGTACCGCCTTGAGGCGCGCCACCAGCTCGCGGGGGGAGAAGGGCTTGGTGATATAGTCGTCGGCGCCCGTCTCTAACCCTTTGATTTTATTGTCTTCTTCGCCTTTGGCGGTGAGCATGATGATGGGCACCGCGGTGGTCAGCTCATCGCGCTTAAGTCGGCGGGCCAGCTCTACTCCGGATACATCGGGTAGCATCCAATCGAGAAGAATAAGGTCTGGCTTTTCATCGATGACTAAGGCGTGGGCCTCTTGGGCGTTTTCCGCCTCCAGGCAACGGTAGTCTGCCATTTCTAAAGCCACCCGCAGCATATCGCGTACAGGGGCTTCGTCGTCGACAATCAGGATCGTTTTACTGTGCATTTGGCTGCCATACCCGCTCTGTTGTCAGAAGTTCCCGGTTATGGCCGAGGATTAAACGGGATTTATATGACAAATATATGACGGTTATGCCTGAACTCCCAGACCTGGATCAATTGAAGAGGTAATGCAGGAATATTCCGGCAAAAAACACCAACCCTACCCAGTTGTTGTGGAGAAATGCCTTGAAGCAGGCCTCTCTATCGCGGTTGCGAATCAGCCATTGCTGGTAAGCGAAAAGCGCCGCTATAGCCGTAACTGCCAAGTAGTAAATGGCGCCGAGGCCGAAGCGCTGGCCGATCAACACCAGTGCCATTAGAACCAAAAGCTGCAGAGTGGCAGTCATGGCTCTGTCCATTTCCCCGAACAGAATTGCCGTGGATTTAACTCCGATTTTTAGGTCGTCATCCCGATCCACCATGGCGTAAAAAGTGTCATAACACAGGGTCCACAACAGGTTGGCGACATAGAGAAGCCAGGCCTGGGGAGGCACTTCGCCGGTCACTGCGGCGAAGGCCATGGGGATCCCCATACTGAAGGCCGCGCCCAATACGACTTGAGGCAGGTGAGTGTGCCGCTTGGCAAAGGGGTAGCAGAAGGCCAATGCCAGTGCTGGCAATGACAATAAAATCGTTAGCTGATTGGTGGTGAGCACCAGCAAAAAAGCCGCGAAGCTGAGCCCGGCGAATAGGCCAAGAGCCGCCTTGGGAGTAACGTTACCGGTGGCCAGGGGGCGCGTGGCGGTGCGCTTAACATGGCCGTCAATCTCGCGGTCGGCGAAGTCATTTATCGCGCAGCCGGCCGCACGCATCAGGATGACGCCCAAAGTGAACACTGCAAATAGATGCAGCCCTGGCCAGCCCCCCGCCGCAAGCCACAGTGCGACCCAAGTGGGCCACAAAAGTAATAGGGAGCCAATGGGCCTATCCATACGCGCCAATTGCCAGTAGGGCATTGCGGCGGGCCAGCGCGCGGCGATTTGTTGGCTAATCACGGTGGCTAATCTCCCTGTATTTGGTTATTGGTTTGCGGGGACTGCAGGTGGGTCATCGGGGCAGAACTGCGATAGAAAGGCCTCTGCGACCAAAAGGGGTTTGCCCCGCAGCCAAAAAATTGAGCGGCGCCCCCAGGCACTGTCGCCGCCGTCGCAGAGTCCTTGAGCCTGCAAGTCGGGGTTGCGCCGCAATTGGTTGAACTCTATTTCGCCTCGGCGAATCCCTGGTTCGCTGAACAGCAGCTCCCCCAGAGGGCGGTCGTCGAGACTGCGTAAGTTGCGGGACTTGCCCTGCAAACTGCGCAGGGGAAGTACACTGCGCGCGTAAACCCAGGGTTGGCCACACCCTATCAGTAGTACCTCCCGTACCAGGGCGCGGCTGTGGCGATTTAAATTGAGCGCGCGGCATTCCTCCGCGCGGGGTAGCTGCCAGCTCTGACCAAGTACCTGCACACTGAAATCCCCTCCACTCAGTTGCTTCAGTGCAGCGGTGAGCGAACCGGTGTATGCCAGCCACGGCATCAGGTTTTCTGGTGGTTGGAACTGTGCCGATTCAAATGGCCGCCCCCGCCAATCGCCCGCAGGTACAAATGGAGACTGGTGCAACGATAACTCCGCAGTCGGTAAAAAGGGCATTGTACCCTGCCCACTGGCGGCTGGCGCCACTCCGTTGGATTTTTGCTCACCGGGGCGGCAATGGATATAGTGCTCCCTTTAATGAAAACAATGAATTTATAAAGAGAAGCTTGTTATGGGGCTTACGACCAAAATTCTGCTGGGGATGATCGCGGGTATTGGGCTGGGAATCCTGATCAATATCCTGAATATGAGCCAGTTGCTCGGTGAGGGTGTTACCAACGCAATCAACCTCTACCTGACGGGTGGCCTGTTCGACATTATCGGGCGAATTTTTATCGCCTCTCTGAAGCTGATGGTGGTGCCGTTGGTGTTGGTTTCTCTGATCAGTGGTGCCTGTGCCCTGTCTGAAGGAAGCCGGATCGGTCCGTTGGCGGGTAAAACCGTGCTGCTCTATATGCTGACAACGGCTATCGCTATTACCCTGGCCCTGTGCATGGCACTGATCTTCCAGCCTGGGGTCGGTGTGAGTGAGGCTGCTGCTGCGGCAACGTCTTCTTTCCAACCAAAAGAATCCCCCCCACTTTCTGAAGTGCTGGTAAATATTTTTCCCACCAATCCAGTCGCAGCCATGGCCGAGGGCAATATGCTGCAAATTATCGTGTTTGCCCTATTGATGGGCTATGCGATCTCCCGCTGTGGTGAGCCAGGGAAGCGCGTTGCAGCTTTCTTCAACGATCTCAATAGCGTTGTGCTGCGCATGGTGGGGGTGTTGATGGTGTTTGCTCCCTACGGAGTTTTTGCCCTGTTGGCGAAAACTTTTGCAGGATTGGGCTTAGAAGGCTTACTGCAACTGGGTAAATACTTCCTGGTGGTACTGGCAGCCTTGATTATTCATGCACTGGGCGTCTATTCGATTCTGCTGAAGCTGTTGAGTGGCCTAAAGCCCCTTGAGCTGCTGAAAAAGATGCGTCCGACGATGATTTTTGCCTTTAGTACAGCTTCCTCTGCAGCAACCATACCGGTAACCCTGGCGACAGTTGAGAAGCGCTTAGGTGTGGACAACAAGGTGGCTGCTTTCACCGTCCCCTTGGGTGCAACCATCAATATGGATGGCACCGCGATTATGCAGGGTGTGGCTACGGTCTTTATCGCTCAGTTCTTTGGTATTGAGATCGGCTTGACTGGCTTCCTGACAGTGATCCTGACAGCAACCTTGGCTTCTATTGGTACTGCCGGGGTGCCCGGCGTCGGCCTGATTATGCTCGGTATGGTGCTGCAGCAGGTGGGACTGCCGCTGGAGGGGATTGCCATTGTGATCGGCGTTGACCGCCTGCTGGATATGGTGCGCACCGCAGTGAATATCACCGGGGATGCGGTAGTGAGCAGTGTGGTGGCGAAGAGTGAAGGCGCCTTGGACGAGGAGACTTACTACGACGCCAATTACAAGAGTGTCAGCATCAACGACAACAGTACAGTAGGCGCCCACTAGGGCGCTCTCCTTAAGCCTCGGCGAAACGGGGCTTGTTTTGTAACCAGCGCTTAATTAACTGCTGTCGTATCCCTTCCGTCAAATGTGGGGATATGGCTATTTTTTGCACTTGTGGCAGCAGTTCCGCATCCCGCTGCAGATCTGCGATACGGTGTTGGATCTCTCCAGTCTGGCGGGTGCCGAGAATTTCCCCTGGTCCGCGCAGACGCAGGTCTTCCTCAGCGATGGCGAAGCCGTCGCTATGCTGACGCAGCGCCTGTAGGCGCGCCCGTCCATTTTGTGACAGTGGTGTACCGTAGAGCAGCACACAGTGACTGGCTATGGAGCCGCGCCCAACCCGACCGCGCAGCTGGTGCAGCTGGGCGAGGCCCAGGCGCTCTGGGTTTTCGATAATCATTAGACTGGCGTTGGGCACATCTACCCCCACCTCGATCACCGTGGTTGCCACCAGCAGGTCTACCTCACCAGCTTTGAAGGCGCCCATCACCTGCTCTTTCTGCTCCGGCTTAAGGCGCCCGTGTACCAGGGCCACACGCGCACCGTCGAGCATCTCCACTAATTCCTCGGCGGTGGACTCTGCGGCCTGAGCCTGCAGGCTCTCGGATTCCTCAATCAGGGTGCAGACCCAATAGGCCTGGCGCCCCTCGGCGATGGCACTGTGCACTCTTTCCATCACCTGGTCGCGACGGTCGTTAGAGATCGCCACGGTGTTAATAGGCTGGCGACCGGGAGGCAGCTCATCAATGATGGAGCAGTCCAGATCAGCAAATGCAGACATAGCCAGGGTACGAGGGATCGGGGTGGCGGTCATAATCAACTGGTGCGGTTGCAATCTGCCGGTGGCACCGCTGGCGGCGCCCTTCTCACGCAGCTCCAAACGCTGGCGCACCCCGAAACGGTGTTGCTCGTCGATAATCACCAACACCAGATTGTGGAACACCACACCCTCCTGGAAGAGTGCGTGGGTGCCAACCACAAGCTGCGCCTCGCCACTGGCAATTTTGCCCAACTGCTCGCGGCGCTCGGCGGCTTTTAAGCTGCCGGTAAGTTGCGCTACCTGTACGCCGAGAGGCTCAAGCCAGTTACAGAAATTGATTCTATGCTGCTCGGCGAGAATCTCTGTCGGCGCCATCACCACCACCTGAGCACCAGCGCCGATGCCTTTGAGGGCAGCCATGGCCGCTACCAGGGTTTTACCGGCGCCGACATCTCCCTGTAGCAGGCGCATCATGGGGAGGTCCTGGGCGAGGTCTTCGGCGATCTCCTCACAGACTCTTTGCTGTGCGCCGGTGAGCGAAAATGGCAGTCGCGAGAGGAAATCTCTCTCCAGAGATTTGTTTTTGGGCAGTGGCGGTGCCGCAACCCTTGCGCTGTTGCGCCGCAATTCCAGCAGGCTCAAATGGTGCGCGAGCAGCTCTTCCAGGGCCAGGCGCTGTTGTGCGGGGTGTGTGCCGGCGGCGAGTTTTTCCAGCTGGGTGCCGGCAGGTGGCGAGTGCAAATAAACCAGGGCGTCACTCAGTGGGTAACGCAATGGCTTTGGAAGTAAATTTGCAGGGAGCAGTTCGGTCACGGCTCCACTGCGCAGGAGCTCCACGGCTTGCTGCATCAGACCGCGCATACGCCCCTGGCTGACGCCCTCGGTCAGGGGGTAAACCGGTGTCAGGGTTTCCTCGGTAGTGGCGTTTTCGCTGCCGACAATTTCAGTTTCGGGATGGTAGAGCTCCAGGCCGGCGGCGCCACGCCGCGCCTCGCCGAAGCAACGCAGGCGTACACCGCGGGCAAAGCGGTTTTTTTGCGCGGCAGAAAAGTGGAAAAAACGCAGAGTGATACTGCCGCTCATATCCTGAAGCTTGACTACCAGACTGCGTCGGCGGCCGAAAACTACATCGGCGGCAGTTACCTCGCCCTCAATAACCGCATCCATCCCGGCAGTGAGCCCGGCCACCGGCACCACCCGGGTGCGGTCCTGATAGCGCAACGGCAAGTGGAACAGCAGGTCTTGCAGAGAGTGGATATGCAGTTTGGCCAGGACCTGGGCAAACTTGTCTCCTACCCCTTTGAGGTTGGTAACCGGCTGATCTGCAAGGTTGTTTATGGCTCGATCAGATGACACTGGCTGATGGCCTCACGCAATATATCGATAGCTCGGTGGCGTGGAAAGCTGGCACGCCAAGCCAATGCGACGGTGCGCCGGGGCCCCGGCGCCTTGAAGGGGCGTGTTTCCAACAGCCCGCTGGCATATTGCGAAGCGGTGGCTGCGGAGAATGGCAATACGGTGATACCGAGACCCGAGGCCACCATGTGTCTCAGGGTTTCCAGTGAACTGCCATCGGCGGCTGTACGAATGCCTCCACCACCGCTCTCCTTCTCCATAGTGACCTGCAAGTGTGGGCAGGCCTCCAGCACTTGGTCGCGGAAGCAGTGGCCCTCCCCCAGCAACAGCACATTATCTTTGGTGAGCTGCTCGGGATCTATGAATTCCTGCTGGGCAAGGGGGTGCCCAGCCGGCATTAATACCACGAAAGGTTCGTCATAAAGTGGTTGGGTGACCACATCGGGCTCGGTGAATGGCAACGCGATAATGATCGCATCCAGCTCGCCCTTGCGCAGGCGTTGGCGCAGAGTGGCGGTGTAGCCTTCTTCTACGTAGAGAGGCATATCTGGGGCCAGGTGCTGTAGCTGCGGAATAAAGTGCGGAAACAAATAGGGGCCGATAGTAAAAATCGCCCCGACCGAGAGGGGGCTCGCCAGTTGGTCCTTACCGGCGCTGGCGATGTCTTTAATAGCGGCAGACTGTTCCAGTACCAGTTGGGCCTGGGCGACGATACGTTCCCCCAATGGCGTGGCTTGTACCCGGGTTTTGGAACGCTCGAAAAGGGCGACGCCCAGCTCTTTCTCCAGCTTTTTTACTGCGATAGACAGGGTCGGTTGGCTGACGAAGCAGCGCTCGGCGGCGCGGCCGAAATGCTGTTCCTGAGCGAGAGTGACGATGTAGCGCAGTTCATTGAGAGTCATGGTAAAGACAATTAAGCGATAGTATTTGATAGCTATTATTCATAAATAATAGCTGCTGGCCACTCCCCAGCGCTAAGCTGTCACCTCAGGCACAAAGTTGGGAAAAATTACCAATTGTGGACGCCTTTATGGAATTGAGGCGCAAAATTTTGCTATATCTTATGAGGGCCAACAGAATGGAGAAACGCCATGGGAGTTTTATCCTGGATTATTCTCGGACTGATTGCCGGCGCCTTAGCCAAATGGATCATGCCAGGTAAAGACCCAGGTGGTTGGATAGTCACAATGGTGATTGGCATTATCGGTGCCTTCATCGGTGGTTGGCTTGGTGCCCTGATTGGATTCGGTGGCCCCGTGACCGGTTTCGGATTTGGCGACATAATAACAGCCACCATTGGTGCGATTATCTTTCTCGCTGTCTACCGCCTACTCAAAGGGCGCGGTAATTAGTTCAATACCAGAGCGGCAGATGGAATGGTGAGGCGTGAAAGTGCCTCGCATCGTTATTCATGGATGGCAAAACCGCAATCGTTTGCGGATTTTTTTTGGCGCACCGTTTAATAGTTAATGAATAAGACTAGGGACTTCTCATCTGAGGAGTTCCGCGGGACGCAACAGCACAATATCAAGGGAATATGGCAGTCGACGCTGTCCCAGGCGCAAGATTGTCGGGAACTATATGACACAGAAAGAGAAGCTTTGGATCCTTGGGTGTGGTGATCTGGGGGCGCGCCTCGCTCTAAATATAGATCGCAAGCAGTACAGTGTTTACGGCATGCGACGCAACCCTCTGGTGGCTCTGGCGAGTAAGCGCAGAGCGGATGCGGTTAATTGGCGTCGGGGGGATGCCACCAAGGTGGGGGATATCGAGCGCTTGCTGACGGATGGTGCCGATATCGTCCTCGCCACATTTACTCCGGATGAACATACCCCCGGCGGTTATCAGCGCGCTTACGTGGAAACCGCGCGGGCTTTGGGCGAGGCCATTTCGCGCCTGCCAAAACCGCCGCGCTTAGTGATATGGGCGTCTTCAACCCGTGTTTATGGCCAGAGCGGTGATGATTTTCTCGATGAGCAGACGCCTCCTGCACCTAGTGGTTTTCAGGGAGAGGCGCTGCTCGCGGCGGAGGAGATCATACGCTCGGCGATTCCCGGGGTCTGTATTGTACGATTTGCCGGAATTTACGGTCCGGGGCGTGACCGCTTGCTCTCTCAGGTACGCGCCGGTCGCTGTGCCCCGCCCCAGCCCCCCCAGTTCAGTAACCGTATTCATGTGGACGATTGCATTGGCTTTTTGTTGCACCTGGTTGAAAAGCACAAGCAGGGTTGGATACCAGAGCCACTGTATATCGGCGCCGATAGTAAGCCGGTCCCCATGTATGAACTACAGCAGTGGCTGGTGAAGGCTATGGGCTATACCAGCGCTCATTTGCGTGAGATTGTGCAGACCAGCGAACGCCGCTCGAAAAAACTCAGTAATCAGCGCTTGCTCGCTAGTGGTTACCAGCTCAAGTATCCCGATTACAAAGTGGGCTACAGTGCGCTATTGGAAGCGGAAGGCTGACAGCGGCAAATCTACGAGAGAGAAATCTAGAAATGCAGTGCCGGGCGGAGGTCCGGCACTGCAGGCTGGTGCTCTGCTGGGTTAAGGCACCATCACCCCCTCGGCTTCAAACTGGGCACCAAGCGGCAGCTCCTTAACGACCACCGTGGCACGCGCTGGGTAGGGCTCCTGAAAAAACTCCGCCATCACCTCATTCACTGCGACAAAGTTGTTGCTGTCGGTGATGTAGAGATTGAGCTTCACAATATGCTGGAGCGATCCATCCGAGGCCTCACAAACGGCTGCAAGGTTGCGGAAAACTTGGTGGGCCTCATCGACAAAACCACCGGAAACCATCTGCTGAGTCTCGGGATCCAGTCCTATTTGCCCGGACAGGTATACCGTATCGTTGACCTTTACCGCCTGGGAGTAGGTACCGGCTGCTGCCGGAGCCTTGTCTGTTTTGATAATTGCGCGGTTGGGCATTGGGCACTCCATTACTTATTGCTATTTGTTGCGGAAAGCCAGTAAATATAGCGCGCTTTTGTAGTGAATGGCAGCGAAGCCATAGGCCAAAAAGCGGAGTAAAAGCTCGCTCTCAGTGAGTCGATAATTAGCTCGCCAGTACGATATCCAAGTATCTTACGGGCGCGAGATACGGATCACCGACGGCAGGTTGCGCAGCCTTTTCATGACTCTCGCCAGATGAATACGGCCACTAACCTCTAATGTGAGGGAAATTACGCTGTTATGGGCGTCTTTTTCATCCACATTAATCTGCTCGATACTGGCCCCCTCTTCGGTAATACGGGTGGCCAGGCGCGCGATAATGCCGCGCTCGGACTCCACTTCCACCCGCACATCCCCGAGGAACTCTCCGCGTACGTCTGGGGACCAGTTCACCAGCATCAGGTTTTCCGGGTGTTCGCGGAATTCGTTGGTATTGCGGCAGGTATCCCGATGTACCACTACGCCTTTGCCGGAGCTGATATGGCCGATGATGGTATCCCCCGGAATGGGGCGGCAGCACCGGGCGAAACTGATCATCATGCCCTCCTGGGCATCAATGGTCAGTGGCGAGGAGATATTGCTCGCTTCCGCCTCTTCACTGTGTGCGGGAGCCAACAGTTTGGCCGCCGAGAAGGCGACTTTGTTGCCGAGGCCTATCTCCTCCAGCAATTTCTCCAGAGTCGCACACTTGGCTTCCTGCAGACCTTTTTCCAGTTGCTCCGGTGTCAGTTCTTCCAGGCGGGTATTAAATTTACCCAGGGCCTTTTCGAGCAGGCGCCGCCCCAGAGTAATGGAGTCGTGGTGGCGCTGATGTTTGAGGAAGTGTCGAATGGCGCTACGGGCTTTGGCGGTTACAACAAAGTTGAGCCAGTTTGGGTTTGGCTGAGCATTTTTACGGGTGAGAATTTCCACCTTTTGCCCGCTGGCCAGCGGCTGCGACAGGGGCGCCAAGCGCTGGTTGATCCGCACGGCCACACAGGAGTTGCCGATATCAGTATGCACTGAGTAGGCGAAATCCACGGCGGTGGCACCGGCGGGCAGGTCGACAATCTGCCCTTTGGGGGTGAATACATAGACCTCGTCGGGGAAGAGGTCGATTTTAACGTTCTCAATAAACTCCAGGGAGTCGCCGGCACGCTGCTGCATCTCCAGCAGGCCCTGCACCCAGCGGCGTGCACGCACCTGGCTAGTACCACCAGTGTTAATTACCTCATCGCCGGAAGCTTTGTACAGCCAATGGGCGGCGATGCCGCTATTGGCCATTTCATCCATTTCCTTGGTGCGGATCTGCACCTCGATAGGCACCCCGTGCATTCCCAGCAGCACTGTGTGTAGTGACTGGTACCCATTGGATTTGGGGATGGCAACATAATCCTTGAATTCGGAGATGACGGGTTTATAGAGGCTGTGCATTACGCCCAACACCCGGTAGCAGGTGTCCACGCTGTCCACGATGATGCGGAAAGCGTAGACATCCATGATCTCTTTAAAGGATTTCTTCTTGGCGCGCATCTTTTGGTAGATGCTGAATAGGTGTTTCTCGCGACCAATCACCAGGGAACTGATTCCTTCACGCTGCAGGCGCAGCTCAATGGCGTTCTGGATCTGCTCCAGCAGTTCCTTGCGATTGCCGCGCGCGGCTACCAGAGCGGCACGCAGTCGGCTGGCGCGCAGTGGGTGGATCGCAAAGAAGGATCGGTCCTCAAACTCGATACGCACATCGTTCATACCCAGGCGGTGGGCAATGGGTGCGTAGATTTCCAGGGTTTCGCGAGCGATGCGCTGGCGTTTTTGTGGCTTGAGTGCGCCGAGGGTGCGCATGTTGTGCAAGCGGTCGGCCAGCTTGACCAAAATCACGCGGATATCGCGCGCCATGGCCAGAGCCATTTTCTGGAAGTTTTCCGCCTGTTTTTCCGCGGCGCTGTCTGTCTCAAACTGGGTCAGTTTGGATACACCGTCGACAATATCGGCAACCTCGCCACCAAACTGCTCCTCCAGTGCGGCTTTGGGGATTCCGGTGTCTTCAATCACATCGTGGAGCATGGCTGCAGCCAGGCTCTCGTGATCCATATGCATGCCTGCGAGAATAGTGGCCACCGCCAGAGGGTGGGTCACATAGGGTTCACCGGAACGTCGCTGCTGACCGTCGTGGGCTTGTTCCGCGTAGAAATAGGCGCGACGGACTATTTGGATTTGCTCGGGAGGCAGGTATGAGGAGAGGCGGTGGGCCAGACTATCGATGGTGTGCAATGCCGCGCGCGCCTCTCGTAAAACTCATAAACTCTAGGTCAGAACAGATCGAAATCAGATTTCCTGGTCGGACAGATAGGCCGGGGCCGCCATGGGTGCCGGGGCCTCTTCACGATCTGGCTGGTCGAGAATGCTCGCATCAACCAGGCCCTCTTCGATTTCACGCAGGGCGATAACCGTGGGTTTGTCGTTCTCTTCTGGAACCATCGGATCCTGTCCGCCGGTGGCAATCTGGCGGGCGCGCTTACTACCCACGATAACGAGTTCGAAGCGGTTGTCGACGTGCTCCAGGCAATCTTCAACGGTGATACGTGCCATAAACTTTCGGTTCCATTCACTGTGCCCGGGTGGGCGAATTCTGTTCGGGGGACCGGTTATTTTACCGGACCGGGGAGTGTACGCAATTCGATCAACCGGCTCAATGGCGCAACAGTGCCTGCAACAGTTCACCGTGGCGTTTCTGTTGCTTTTCCAGACGTTGGCGCTGGGCGGTGAAGATGGAGCCAAGCTCTATTAGGGCCTGCGCAAAATCGTCGTTAATCACCAGATAGTCGGCTTCCACGTAGTGGGTCATTTCATCAATGGCCTGATCCATACGACGCTCGATCACACTTTCGTCGTCCTGGCCTCGACCTGTGAGGCGTTCGCGCAGGGCCTCCTGAGAGGGTGGCAAAATAAAAATACCGACGGTCTCTGGGTGCAGACGGCGCACCTGAGCGGCACCCTGCCAGTCAATTTCCAGGATTACATCGCGGCCACCAGCGAGAATTTCCTCGATACTGCCCTTGGAAGTACCGTAGTAATTATCACCGTATACCTGAGCGTGCTCGAAGAAGGCATCTTGCTCAAGCATTGCCAGAAACTCCTCGCGCGACACGAAGTGGTAATCGACACCGTTGACCTCGCCCGGACGCATTGAACGGGTGGTATGGGAGATAGAAACGGTGACCTGACTGTCGCTATCCACCAGTGCTTTGACGAGACTGGTTTTCCCAGCGCCGGAGGGGGCGGATACGGTATAGAGGGTTCCTGTTTGCACAACTGATCCTGTTCGGGGGCAAAGCGCGCATTATAACCGAAGCCGTTACCTGAGCGGTGACTGGCAGTTGCGCAATTCCAGGAAAAAGGAGGAGGAAAAGGCTAAACCCCGGCCGGAATTGGGGGGTAAGTGTTGGGAGTTTCAGGAGGCGCTATAAACTGCCTTCTGAGCCCGGCCGGGATCGCCCAGCGGGAGATCACTCGATCACCACCAACATCCTGCAATCGAGGTTCACTCCTTGTTGCTAATCGCAAACGACAGCGACTGTATCCTCTTTGCAAGTGATTGCCAACCACCCCCAGACCAGAGCACTGATCGCAATATAAGCGCTGAAAATTGGGACAAATTGTGTGTTTAACAGCGGCAGCACCCCGCAGTAGAGGGCCAGGCGTAAGGGTTCCAGATATTTGGTCAGTGGATGGTTATCGAGAATTCGCCCATTGACTACCAGGCCAAAAACCAACAGTGCTACTGCCCCCAGCAGTGAGGGAATTTCCAGGCTCTGGTAGTACCACAGGAGTGCCAGGGTGGCGGCGGAATAGCACAGGTGCTGGCCCAGCGCGTAGTTGCGCCGGGCCCGATGAATCTGTGGGTTGTAACGCTGGAAAGATTTCAGGTTGGTGGAGGGGACTGGCATTGCCGCTTCGGCATCTGGGGGACGATAGCCGGTGGGGCGGAACCAAAGGGTAAATTTGTCCCACCAGTTTTTTGTATACCAGGCGTCTTGCGCCATGCGTTTCAGATGTTGCAGGTTTGCCGCCAGAGGGTCGAAGGTATTAAGGGGTTTGCGCACACCGTAAATACAGGGCTCCCCCTCCAGCTCCTCTTGATAGGTACCAAACAGGCGGTCCCATAAGATCAGGATTCCGCCGTAGTTTTTATCTACGTACACCTTGTTCTGCGCATGGTGTACTCGGTGGTTAGAGGGGGTAATCAGCAGCCATTCCATCCAGCGGATTTTGGGAATTTTTTGCGTGTGTACCCAGAATTGGTAAATCAGATCTATGGCTCCGGCCACGATCACCATTTCCGCTGGCAAGCCAATTAGCAGCAGGGGTAAATAGAATACCCAATCCAACTGCAGCCCACCGCTAGACTGGCGCAAGGCAGTGGTGAGGTTGTAGTCCTCGCTCTGGTGATGCACCAGGTGTTCCGCCCAGAACACGTTGACCTCATGGCAGATGCGGTGCTTCCAGTAGTAACAAAAATCGTAGGCGAGTACAGCTAGCGCCAGGTGCCAGCCATTACTCATGGACCAGTCGAAGCCGGTTGCTTGGTAGTAAGGCTGTAGCAGCTGGTATAGCGGGATGTAAATGACTAGAAATAGGCTTTTGTAAGTAAGCCCAAGTATGCGGCTTAGGATACCCGTACTCAGGTTTCCCAGGGCATCGTTGAGGCGGTAAAGCCCCCAACCTTTCCAGCGGTCCAGTGCGAGTTCTGTGAGTACGGCGATCAGGAAAAAAGGGATGGCGAAGGTAATCAGATCCACGGTGACCTCTTATTGTTATTACTCGATACCGTTTCTCCTGAATGTGCCATAGGGGCTGCGCTGATCAAATAACCGCAGGGGCTGGATTCCGAAATCCGTCAGCGTTTGTATAAGAGGCCGCTTATAATCGCCTTTTTCTCAACTTGTGGTCTGCACGCAGACTGGGTCAAACAACTGTTCGATCATTTGCTCAACCGCAGCGCGGTCCGAGGTGGCGCGGAGATAAGTTCGCAGTCCAATCATTTGAACCTGCAACTGGCGAGCGAGCAGCGCCGAATCTGTCTGTTTGGAAAGCTCTCCAGCATTCACCGCACTCTCCAGATACTGACGGAACTTTGCCCCATGTGCAGCCAGTAAAGCGCGGGCCTCGGCCAATAGTGCTTCTTCTCCTTCATCCAGCTCTGAGATGGCTTTAGCTAATAGGCAGAGCTCGTTTGGGGCATCAACATCGTCACCTAGCAATATGTAATGGAAATAGGCACGCAAGCCTCCAAGGTTGCTGCCTTCGTCATTTATGCATTGAAGGAGTAATTGGTCACGATTTTGCGCGTAATAGCTTAGAACCTCTTTGAAAAGTCCAGATTTACTACCAAAAGCGGCATAAATACTACCAGGACGAAGATTGGTGGCCTGTTGCAGGTCACGAGTCGATGTGGCGTGAAACCCTTTTTGCCAGAAAAGCCAGGTTGCCCGCTGTAATACTTCCTGGCGGTCAAATTTCGCGGTATTCGCCATGTTGCCTCCACTTGAGCAATTGCTCAAATTTTACTCTTTCAAGAGATATACGCCAATTACTCTTTGCTATTGAACGATCGCTCAATATTGGTTAGCCTCACAATACTTGATCGATCGCTCAAGTATTAAACCCAAACATTAAAGGTGAGTTCAGCGATGAAAGAGTCCCGGATTTACGATCTTGAAAGTGCACCGCAAGACAGCAAGCCCCTCCTCCAGAAATCTATCAAGGCCTTTGGCTCTATCCCCAACTTGCACGGGGTTATGGCAGAGTCGCCCCAAGCTCTGGCGGCTTACCAGGATTTACATCAGTACTTCCTGGACACCTCATTCAATGCCGAAGAAATGACTGTGGTCTGGCAGAGCATCAATGTGGAGCATAACTGTCACTACTGTGTACCGGCACACAGCGCTATTGCCAAGGCGATGAAAGTAGCGGACGAAGTGAATGAGGCCCTTCGCAATAAGACGCCCCTACCTACTGAAAAACTTGAAGTACTGCGGGATACCACCCTGGCAATTGTGCGTGAACGCGGTGTGATTTCAGATGAGATATCAGAGCGGTTTTACGCAGTGGGCTATAACCGCCAAAACCTGCTGGAGATTATTGTTGGGGTTGCGCAGAAAGTGATGAGCAATTACATCAATCATCTTGCAGATACGCCGGTTGACCCCCAATTTGCCGCGTTTGTTCGCTAGATTGCGTGGGCCGGCACGGGAAAGCTAAAAGGCCGGCATTTGCCGGCCTTTCCATAAGATCCACAAGCGGTGGCTATGGGGGAATCAGTTACTGGCCGCTGCCACTGCTGCAGCAGCGTCGACAATGCCAGAGCCACAGCGCGAGCAAGAGGACGGGAAACTGCGCGCGGTGCTGGTGAGAATAGACTCTACCTGATCGGGTGTCACATTGGGATTCACCGAATAGATCAGAGCTGCGGCACCGGCTACATGGGGGGTGGCCATGCTGGTACCGGGATAGTAAGCATAGGAATCCGTACCGGCTACAGTGTTGCCGCTGTTGAGAGTGGATAGCACACCATCACTGCTTACCACATTGGTCTCACCACCCGGTGCGGCTACGTCGACCACATTACCGTAATTAGAGTAGTAGGCGCGACCACCGGAGCGATCTGTGGCGGCAACAGTAATAACCCCCGAGCAGCTTGCTGGCGTGTAACGGCGAGCGTTGCGAGCGGAGTTGCCGGCGGCAACCACGACGGTGGCACCGAGGCTGCGTGCGGTATTGATGGCATTCTGCGTTGTGGTAGCGCAGCTGCCGCTACCACCCAGGCTCAAGTTCAGTACCTGGGCGGGGTTGGCGTTGGTTGGGACACCGCTGACAGAACCGCCGGCGCTCCAGATGATGCCGTCGGCAATATCTGAAGTGTAACCGCCACAGCGGCCGAGTACTCGCACGGGTACGATCTTCGCTTTGGAGGCCACACCGGCTACGCCCATATTATTGTTGGTCACTGCCGCTATGGTGCCGGCGACATGGGTACCGTGCCAGCTGCTGTCCGCTTCCGGATATCGTGGGTCACCACAGTAGGTATTGGTATACCAGTCGCCGGGGTCGGTGGCGTCGCTGTCGCGGCCGTCGCCATCCACAGAGACATCGGTATCGGAAATCATGTCGTAACCGGGCAGCAGGTTAGCGGTCAGATCTGCGTGGGGCAGGAAGCCGGTATCGATAACTGCAACGACCACACCCTCGCCCTGAGTGGTATCCCAGGCTGCCGGCAGATTAAGGCCACCGGTGGACTCAAAATAGTGCCACTGATCGTAATAGCTGGGGTCATTGGGTACGGCCATGGCCTTCATCATCAGGTCGGGCTCTGCATACTCGACATCGGGGTCCTGTTTAAGGCGGCTGATAATAGCCTCAAGCTCTGCTTTGTTTTTGCGTCCCTCCAGGCGCATCACCTGAGCACCTGTGGCCATACGGCGCAGGTGGCGCATTTTATGGCCGGCGCGGCGGGAGGCTTTATCTACGGTTTCTGGAGCTAGTCTGGCCGCCTGCCCTATTTTAGCGCCCTGCTTGTATTTGACGATAATGCGGTCGGTGATTTGAGCGTTGCTGGTATCTTCGACCTGGGCGGCGAAGGGGCTTGCACACAGCAGTGAAAATACGCCGGCCAGTGCGGACTTATGCAATAGATTTTTCAGTGGTGTTTTCATTATTGTTATCTCTCCGTGATGGATGGTTATCACCCTGGTCAATATTTAGCTGACAAGAGGGGAAATCCGGGTGCTTGGCTTTCGGTAGAACTGCAAAAAAGCGTGGCACCGTTAGAACACAGGCAAAATATGTGCCCGAAAAAAGTGCATTAAGGAATTTTGTCGATACAGCTGGCAAAGTTCGGGGTTGGTGCAGGGGTGCAGGGGTGCAGAGGCATGGCCTCTTACTTAGCCGCGTAACGCACAGCTCATTATTTCCCTTTCCCCCGCACCAATTGGGTGAGGTACTTTGGTTCTTTATTGCTAATCCGCACCAAAATACCTCTTTCGTGGCCGGAGCTTTTGGCGCCGGCCTATGTCGTCAATTAGGGAGTAGTTTCAGCCTTTAGGGTGACGCCGCTGTAGGAGTCGTAACCGTAAACACTGACATACCAGGTACCCGAGTCAGGGTTGCTAATAGTGCAGCTCTCTTCATTTCCCCAGAGGTAGGGGCGGCAATCGTACCGACGCAGAGTGGGGTAGTTGGCATGGCGGACATAGAGGTCGACCTCGCCACTACCGCCAGACATCTCTATATTCAAGCTTGTGGTACCCGCAGCGACTTCGATGGTGAAGTCGTTCCAACTGCCGGAGCTGCCGGAAAGGTTGGATTCGGTCCAGCTGACACCACCGCCATTTCCGTTATCGCCACCGTTGTCTCCATCGCTACCGCCGCTCGCCATGGCCACTGCTGCTGTAGCATCGACAATACCGGCACCGCAGCCGCTGCATGAAGATGGGAAACTGCGTGCGGTGGTGGTGAGTATCGATTCGATGTCGTCCGGGCCCAGGTCAGGGTTTACCGAATACAGTAGTGCGGCAGCACCGGCAACATGTGGGGCAGCCATACTGGTGCCTTGCATATAGACGTAGCTATCGCTGCCCGCGACGGTACTGCCACTATTGTGGGTGGAGAGAATGCCGTTCGGGTCGTTAGCAAAACTCTGCGCTCCCCCCGGTGCTGCAACATCCACTACGCTGCCGTAGTTGGAGAAGTAAGAGCGGCCGCCATCGCGGTTCGTTGAGGCAGTAGTTATTACGCCATCGCAGCTGGCGGGAGTGTATTGGCTGGCGTTATCGGATTCATTACCGGCAGCGACTACGATAGTGGCGCCTAGGCTGCGTGCGGTGTTGATAGCATTCTGAGTTGTCGTGGCACAGCTGCCACCACCACCAAGACTCAGGTTGAGTACTTGTGCGGGGTTGGGGTTGGATGGCAGGCCGCTGACAGAGCCGCCGGCGCCCCAGATGATGCCATCGGCGATATCTGAGGTATAGCCACCACAGCGGCCGAGCACGCGTATCGGTACGATCTTGGCTTTGTAGGCGACACCGGCGATACCCATATTGTTATTGGTGACGCCTGCGATGGTGCCGGCGACATGGGTGCCGTGCCAGCTACTGTCGCTTTCCGAGGGGATGCGAGGATCATCGCCACAGGCTTTGTCCGTATACCAGTCGCCTGGGTCTGTGGCATCGCTATCACGGCCATCGCCGTCTACAGACACGAAAGTGTCAGAAATCATGTCGTAGCCCGGCAGAATATTGCCCACCAGATCAGGGTGTGGGCGGTAACCGGTGTCGAGCACCGCGACAACCGCTCCCTCACCCTGAGTGACATCCCAGGCCGATGGCAGGTTCAGGCCGCCGGTGGACTCAAAGTAGTGCCACTGGTTGAGATAGCTAGAGTCATTGGGCACAGCCATTGAGCGCATCATCAGATCCGGCTCAGCGTACTCCACATCCGGATCCTGTTTCAGACGGTTGATAATTGCGTTCATTTCCGTTCTGTTTTTGCGACCTTCCAGGCGCATTACCTGAGCACCAGTGGCCATACGGCGCAGGTGACGCATTTTGTGGCCGGCGCGACGGGAGGCCTTTTCCACCGTTTCCCTGGCCATGCTGGCAGCCCGGCCAACCTTGGCGCTTTCCTTGTATTTAACGATGATGCGGTCTGTCAGCAGAGCGTTGTCCGCTTGTTGTGCCTGGGCAGTGAAGGGCGCAGTGCATAGCAGTGTAAAAACGCTCGCTAGAGCCGTCTTCTGCCGAAGGTTCTTGAGTGGTGAAGTCATTATTATTTGCTCTTCGAAATTATTGTTATCCGACAGCCAGCCAATCAGCTGGTCTATCGGTCACTCCTGAAAAGACCTTTCACTGACAGAAATATATCTGCCAATAGAAAGTCCCGAATAGCCGCCAGAATAGGCATTTGGCGGTTAAAAAGACCAAAATTAGTACCAAAGTTTCACATTGGCACAGATATATAACGACTTTGAGATTATTGTCCTCAGCTGAGGAACCTGAAATTGTGTGGCTTATGACGACAAATTTATAATTTTTTAGAAAAAAGTCAGGTAATGAGAACTTGGTCAGTGAGAAGGTGTGTCTTAGTTCACGAGCTCAGTTGGCGAGGGGTGGTTATCGGTTTTGCAGAAAAAAACAGTAAATCACTGTTTGGCAGCAAATGATTTTATGCCTTTATGGTGCGAGGTAATTTTAAGTATTTTTGTCACAGCGCATGCATTAATCGCCAGTGGTAGCTTCTTTCAGAGTTCGCGCTGAATACTGACTGGTAACTTTTCTGACATCACAATGACTTCAAAACAGCATTCAGCCGTCTGTACGAACTATGGCCGGAAACTTGTTTTTATTTTTTTGAGTGCACACAGAGAGCGGTCATCCGGCTCCCTGTGTGCCTGCTGTGAATTTGCTAGAGAAAAACTATGAATTTTTAGATACAGCTTGTCGGTCCGTAATAGGGTTGGGTGTGTGGGCCCATATTTTTGCAGCCATTATGCCAAAGAGAAAACCGAATAGATGCGATTCCCAGGAAATATACATTCCTTGTGGGAGCACACCAAAAATAAGCCCGCCATAAACCAATCCGACAAAAATGGATATCATTAGTCGAACAAACTGCTTGCTGATAAAGCCGGCCAGCAATAAGAATCCAAAATAGCCATAAATTACTGAACTTGCGCCTAGATGATTCCCGCCTCTAGCAAATAGCCAAACGGCAAAGCCAGTGGTGACAATAATCGTCAGAGTGACTTTTAGGTAGGTTTTCACTCCATATTGCAACAGCAAAAAACTGAAAACGCACAGGGTTACTATATTGGATAGAAAATGCCAGATGCTTCCGTGTAGCAATGGAGCGGTAAAAATATGGGGCAGATGGTCGATGGATCTAGGAACTAGGCCGAAGTAATTCAATGAGCGGCCGGATAATATATTAATAATTTCAATAATGGTTACAGCTAAGAATATAGCCCCAACCCATTTAATATTATTTCGCATATAAAATGTATTTTAATGTTAGCTGGGTAAAGCAGCAGATAGTTTTTTAGCAGAACGTGAATACGGGGCTCTTATTTTGGTTTTAAAAAGCCCCACAATATGCTTACTCAATATTTTGTACTTGCTCACGCATTTGTTCGATCAAGACCTTCAGCTCTACTGCAGCCTGGGTGGTGTCGGTTACCACGGACTTGGAGGATAGAGTGTTGGCCTCGCGGTTAAATTCCTGCATAAGAAAATCCAAGCGCCGACCTATAGCGCCGCCTCCAGCGAGTACCCGGCGGGTTTCTACAGTGTGGGCATTTAGGCGATCGAGTTCTTCATCGACGTCGGCTTTTTGAGCGAGCAGTACAATTTCCTGTTCCAAGCGCTCCTTATCCAATTCTATAGAGAGCTCTTCCAGGCGGTTGCGCAGTTTTTCCCGCTGTGCCTCTAGAATCTGTGGTAGCAGTTCCCGCACTAGGGCGACTTGTTCTTCAATGCCTTTTAAGCGGGCTTCAATAAATTTGGCTAACTCCGCACCCTCACGCTCACGATTCGCGCGCAGTTGTTCTAGCGCTTCGCGAAACGCCTGCAAAATAGTGGCGGATTGCTGCTCAGTATCGGCTTCCGGTTCGCTAATAATACCGGGCCATTGGAGAATCTGCAGGGGGTTGAGTGGTTGGGCGCCTTCACCGCCTGTCACTTGTTTGGCGGCGTTAATCAATGCTTGTGCCAGCGGCTGATTAATTTCAAGCCCACTCGTTTCCACACTGTTGGGTTTTACTGTAAGCGTGAGTTCCACTTTTCCACGGGATAAACTTTTCCGCAAAATATCTCGTAACTGCGCTTCCAGAGGGCGGGCGACCTCGGGCAGACGGAAGTGCGGCTCCAGGTAGCGATGATTGACCGAGCGCAGCTCCCAAATGGCGTTTCCTGTGGCATAAGCGGCTTCGGCGCGACCGAAGGCTGTCATGCTTCGCACTTTGTTCTGTTCCCGGTTATTGGCCATTGCTCATCCCCTGCAGGCGTATTTATCGGCTCGGCATCATAGCACAGCGTTCGGATATCCATGTGGGGGTATATAATGCAGGGCTTTCATTCATTGACCGAGGTGAGCTATGCAGCGTCCCAGTGGCCGCGCGGCGGCGCAGATGCGCCAGATAAAAATTACCCGAAACTACACCCGCCACGCCGAGGGCTCTGTGTTGGTAGAGTTTGGCGACACAAAAGTTCTGTGTAATGCCTCAGTGTCGAGTGAAGTACCGCGCTTCCTGCGCGGTCAGGGCAGCGGTTGGATCACCGCGGAGTATGGCATGCTGCCGCGCTCTACAGGTTCCCGCATGCCGCGTGAGGCAGCCAAGGGTAAACAGAGCGGCCGCACTGTAGAGATCCAGCGTCTGATTGGCCGCTCCCTGCGCGCAGCGGTGGATCTGGAAAAGCTTGGAGAGAATCAGATCACCCTGGATTGCGATGTTATCCAGGCCGATGGCGGCACACGCACAGCGGCTATTACCGGCGCTTGTGTAGCCTTGGTGGATGCGCTGCGCCATATGCAGCGGGAAAAAATTCTCGCTGAGGATCCGTTGCTCAACCTTGTCGCGGCGGTCTCTGTCGGAATTTATGACGGCGAGCCGGTTTTGGATCTGGACTATCCAGAGGACAGTGCGGCGGATACGGATATGAATCTGGTGATGGCGGCAGACGGAGGTATGATCGAAGTACAGGGTACCGCTGAAGGTAAGCCTTTTTCCGAGAAAGAGTTCGCGCAGATGCTGGGTTTGGGTAAAGCGGGAATCGATGAACTGATCGAGATACAGCAAAAAGCCTTGGATGAGTGAAGCTTTGTATTTTGCTGAGTTAGGACCGCTCCCGCTGTAAAGCGGGTCGGTTCGCGACAGGACTCGGCTCCCCTACTCTCAGCCGAAATGGGCCGAGTCCTCAACGGTTTATACTTCCAGGTCGTAATCCATCATTAGTGGTAGGTGGCTGGAGAAATTCACATTCTTGTTAATCGCACCGTACTCAATACGATTTTTCAACCCGTGTGAAACGATCTGCATGTCGGTACGCCAGCCATCACCTTCGCCTACGGTGCCACTCGGCCACCAGGTAAATTCATCGGTGTCTTTGACCACGCGGCGAAAGGCATCGACATAGCCAATTTCATTGAACAGCTGGTCCAACCAGCGCTGTTCGTGACGCATGAAACCAGGGTTATCCTGGTGGTCCTGCCAGTTCTGCACATCGGCACGGCGGTGTGCCATGCCCCAGTTACCGCAGAAAATAAAATCGCGGCGCTTGCGGCTGATTTTGTGCAGGTGCGCTTGCATGTCGTCGAAAAACTGGACCTTTTTTTCCAGTGAAGCTTCGTCAGTGGCTATTGGCGCTAGCAGCGAACCCACACTCAGGCGTTCAAAATCTGCCTGTAAATAGCGCCCATACATATCCTCGCCGTTGGCGAAACCCATACCGAAAATAATGGCCTTGGGCTGGTTGCGTGTATAGATCGCCACGCCGTTTTCATGGGGCGTTCCCGAATCGAAGAAGTAGCTGTAATAGCCATCGGGGTGGAATATGGGGTGGTCTAGCTCCGGCTCCAGAGAGCGCAGGTCTTGAAGGCAGATAATGTCTGCATCCTGCTCAGCTAACCAATCGTAGAGACCGCGCTGTGCGGCCTGATGAACGCCGTCTACAGACAAGCTTACTATTCGCATTATTAGCCCCTTACCAGCGGACTGTGTATCATTAGAAACATTATTTGCATGCCTATCCCCGGAAGAAATGCTACGGGGAGGTCTCCCTTCACCTTAGCTAATAGTTAACAATTTTCCATGCAGCAATATCAGCGCAATTTTATCCAATTGGCCCTGGATCATCAGGTGTTGTGTTTTGGTGACTTCACTCTGAAGTCAGGCCGTCAAAGCCCCTATTTTTTCAATGCTGGCCGCTTCCACACCGGTGCGGCACTAGCCGCACTGGGACAGGCTTACGCCGAGGCGATTATCGCTTCGGGAGTGGAGTTTGATGTCATTTTCGGACCGGCTTACAAGGGTATCCCGCTGGGTGCGGTGACTGCCGTGGCACTGGCTCAGAAAGGTATCGATAAGCCTTTCTGCTACAACCGCAAAGAGGCCAAGGATCACGGCGAAGGCGGAACCTTAGTGGGTGCGCCGCTTAATGGCAAGGTTTTGATCATTGATGATGTGATTACGGCCGGTACTGCGGTGCGTGAGGTGATGCAAATCATCGAATCTCACGGTGCCGAAGCGGCCGGTGTAGTCATCGGTTTAAATCGCCAGGAAAAGGCCAGCGAAGATTGTGAATTCTCCGCTATTCAGCAGGTCGAACAGCAGTTTAATATCCCAGTCATTAGCATTGTACAGCTGGATGATATAGTCAGTTTCCTCGAGCAGGAGTCTCAGGATAGTGAAACCCTGCAAAAAATTGTCGATTACCGGCAGCGTTACGGCGTAACGGGTTAAGTGAGAGGCCCGCTCGTTATAGCGGGCCGCATCAATTTAGTGAGAAGAGCGATGGCAATCGCCCCCATAAAATGTTTCCTGGTTCCTGCCATTTCGTTGTTTTGTACCCTGGCGAGTGCCGCCAGCGGTGAGCAGTTGCTCTATCGCTATACCGATGAGCAGGGCATCATGGTACTCAATGAAATGGTGCCGCCGGAGTACGTGGCTAAGGGCTACGAAATTCTCAACCTTTCTGGCCGTGTTATAGAAGTGGTTCCACCGCAGCTGAGCCCCGAGGAGTTCGAAGCGCAGCGCCGACAGGAAGCACGCGAAGAAGCGGACCGCAAGCTGCTCAAACGCTATAACAGCCTCGCCGATATCGAAAGTGCTCGCAAACGCAAGCTGGCAATTGTCGAGCAGGATATGGCGATCATGCACTCGAATATCACCAGTCTCACTCGTCAAATTACCCAGGAAGAGACACAGGCGGCGCGTACCCAGCGCGGTGGGCGCGAAGTGGCTCCGGAGCTCCTGCAGCGTATTGCCGATTTGCAAAAAGAAGTGGCAGTACTGCGCGAGCGCCTTAAACGGCGCGCCGACGAGGCCAGTTCTATCGGTGAGGAATTTGATAAAGCCGCCGCGCGCTACGCAGAAATTACTAACAGATCCTAATAGTGCAGGACCATTAGCGCCTTTCTGGCTTCGTTACACGTGCGTCCTTCCAGTTATCTTTCACTTTCCATACCGCACAGCCAGTTACCTGGCTGCGGCGACGGTCTCGCGGAAAAAGCCGGAGGTCAAAACCGGCCATTGCTCGGCCCAGTACTCGGTGGGCTTACGCTTAAAGCCGCTGCGTACATATTGCACGATACGGCCCTCGGCACTGGCCAATAACAAGTTGGCGGCACCGCCCAGGGGCAGGGTTGGACGCAGGTGTTCACGCAGTTCCGCTTCACGCAAAATCTGACGGATTTGGGTTTCCAGGCGATCGAACAACTGCAGGATACGCCCGTGCAAACGCTCGGTTTCGCCGGTCAACGCATCGCCAGTGAGAAGTCGGGTAATACCCGGATTGCGCTCACAAAAAGCCAGCAGAAGGTGCAGGATTCTCTGGCATCGCTCCAAAGCAGAGGGTTCTTCCTGAAGGATCAGCGCTATGCGACTGAAAATAGTCTCCTCGATAAACTCGATCAGGCCTTCGAACATTTTTGACTTACTGGGGAAGTGGCGGTATAGCGCCGCTTCAGAAAAGCCAACTTCCTTGGCCAGGGCTGCAGTTGTAATACGTGCGCCAGGACTGGCTTCCAGCATATGTGCCAGAGATTCCAGAATTTGCTGGCGCCGATTGATTTTTTCGCTGCTCATTGATTGCCTTTAGTCCACTTGGGGGGTGGACGGTGATTTTTGCTCTTGTCGCCTTAATATTTCGGCGGCGGAATCCTACCGATTCGGACGTCTGTCTTCAATTGCCAAGCGCTACTGTGCGATGGCTTTATGTCTCACTATTGGTAATCAAGGTGCCGACGCCGGTGTCGGTAAATATTTCCAGCAGGACCGCGTGAGGTACCCGGCCGTCGATAATATGGGCAGAAGTGACCCCGTCTTTTACCGCGTCGAGCGCACAACTGATTTTCGGTAGCATGCCGCCATGAATGGTGCCATCTTCAATCAACCCTTCCACCTGGGGCGTCGTCAGGCCGGTGAGTACCTCGCCCTGCTTATCTTGCAGGCCTGCAACATTGGTGAGCAGCATCAGCTTTTCTGCCTGCAAGCACTCGGCGACCTTACCGGCCACCAGATCGGCATTGATATTGTAAGAAACCCCCTCTTTGTCGACGCCGATAGGGGCGATTACCGGAATAAAGCCGCCCTGGATCAGCATATTGATGACATCGGTATTGACCTTTTCCACCTCGCCTACCTGGCCGATATCAATAATTTCTGAGGCGTGCAGGCCGGCGCTCTCATTTTTGCGGCTCAGTTTGCGCGCTTCGATTAACAAGCCATCCTTGCCGGTAACGCCCACTGCGCGACCACCGTTCTGATTGATCAGGTTGACAATTTGCTTGTTGACCGTGCCCCCCAATACCATTTCCACCACATCCATGGTCTCGCTATCGGTTACGCGCATACCGTCGACAAAGTGAGATTCGATATTGAGTTTGTTCAACAGCAGGCCTATTTGCGGGCCGCCGCCGTGTACCACTACCGGGTTCATGCCCACGAGCTTCATCAGGATAATGTCGCGGGCAAAGTCGTTTTGCAGTTCGTGATCGACCATGGCATTACCGCCAAACTTTACCACCACGGTTTTATTGGTGAATTGCTGGATATAGGGCAAGGCCTCATTCAAAACCTGAGCAATACGCAGAGCGGACTTCTTATCGAGGGACATGGCAATTCCTTTATGGTGGGATGCGGTTGGATAGCTTTCCCGCTGTCCAGCCGCTGCTGTAGATACTGCGCGGTCGAGATTTTTTTGATTAAAGCACGGAGCGCTAGTCGGTTGCGGCACCTGCCTGTGCCGCACAGGTTTAAAATTGGTGCGCTAGTTGAGCAGTTCCCAATTGGGAACGACAACTGTGGGAGCAATTTTCTTGATCTGCGCCATGACTACTTTGCGAATACGCTCCAGAGCCTCTTTATTTTCGGCCTCGAAGCGCAGGGTCAACGCGCTGGTGGTATTGGAGGCGCGCACCAGCCCCCAGCCATCAGAAAATTCTATGCGCAGACCGTCGGTAGTATTGATATCGGCATTGTCAAAATTGCCTTGTTCGCGCAACTGCTCTATCAGGGAGAATTTCTCCTGCTCCTCTACGGGTAACAATATTTCCGGGGTGCTCTCCATTTGCGGCAGTGAGTCGAGGAGTTCATCCAGGCTCTGTTCCCGCAGGGCCATAATCTCCAGGAGCCGCGCCGCTGCGTAGATACCATCGTCGAAACCAAACCAGCGATCCCGAATAAAAATATGGCCGGATAACTCACCGCCAAGAATTGCCTTGGTTTCTAGCATTTTGTTTTTCATCGGCGCGTGGCCGGTCTTCCACATCACCGGGCGGCCGCCGTACTGGTTTATTAATTGAGCAAGGCTACGGCTGCTTTTCACATCGAAGACGATCGTCTCCCCCGGGTTGCGTGCCAGGATGTCTCTCGCCAGTAGCATAACTAGCTGATCGGCCCAGGCGATGCGCCCGCTGCTGGAAATCAGAGTGACACGATCACCATCGCCATCCAGAGCTATGCCCAGGTCTGCGCCGGTTTCCGCCACTTTGTCGATCAATGCTTGCAGGTTTTCCGGGCGCGTGGGATCGGGTGGATGGTTGGGGAAGTCCCCATCCACTTCACAAAACAGCGGAGTGACTGCGCAGCCCAGCTGCTCAAACAACCGGGGTGCCAAAACGGAAGTGGCTCCATTGCCCGCATCCACTACCAGGTGCGGTTGTCCGGCGAGGGCGACGTTGTTAAAGATCTCGTCAATATATTTGTCTTTAATATCCTGCTCGCGGTTACTGCCTTCCCCGCTTTTGAAGGGCCCCTGCTGCATAAGCTGGTGCAGGCCCTGTAGCTTTTCTTCAGAGAGGGGGCGGCCCTTGAGCACAATCTTGAAGCCATTGTATTCCGCCGGATTGTGGCTCGCGGTCACCATAACACCGCTGCTGGTGTTCTTGCCCTTGGCGCAGGCGTAGTAAAGCAGTGGTGATGGGATCAGGCCCAGATCGATACTGTTACAGCCGCTATCGAGAATCCCCTCCATCAGGCAGTTGCTGAGCAGTGCACTACTGTTGCGGCCATCGCGCCCCACTAGCAGGATTTGCTCTCCGGCGTGCTGTGCCAGGGTACCGAGGGCCTTTCCCAGCTGGTAGGCAAAGGGCTCATCAATTTCCTCACCGGCGATGCCGCGGATATCGTATGCGCGAAACACATGAGGGGGAAACTCGGTAGTTAGCGGATGTTGGGGCTTACCTGATTTGGTCGCAGACTTTGCCTCAGCGCGATTTGTCATATTCTGTTGTAAAGCTTCGGGAGCGATGCTGGGTGCCGATGCGAGCCCTTGGGGTAAAGCTTCATCCGCCAGCAGAGCATCCTGCTGCGACTCGGGCGCAGGGAATTTTTCACTTTCGCTTCTTCCGCCTTTTTGACTGCGCTCCCAAGGAGCACGGTTGTCTCGGGGCAGGAAGCGTAGAAGTACCAGTAAGGAGAGCAGCAGGCCGGCGCCGGCTGTGAGATAGATCCACACAAGTGGCAAGCTGTGTTGCTGGATAAATGCAGGGGAGGGGCTGAACTGCACCTGCAAGTAACTATCCGGAATTGCTTCAGAATGGCTGAAGCCACTGCCCTGCCCGCCGCGCCAAAGGGGCTGTGCAATCGAATCGGAAAATTTTTGAAGCAGCTGAATCTGTCCCTGGTTTTTATCGAGCGTTTCCAGGGATGTTTGCAAAACAGCGAAGGGCTGGCTGACCAGAAGTTGTTGCCCAGCCAGGTTAACAGCATTGTGAAGCTGCCAGCTGTTGTCGGGGCCTGTACGCAGTATCTCTAGGGGCTGTTGACTGTCTTGTCGGGTACGCTTAAGCAGATCTACTAGCGCGAAGTTCAGGGTTGGCTTTTCACCTGCGCCCACGCGGATTTGTGCCTCTGAAAAGACCTGAATTCGCGATTGTTTCGGTAGTTGTGCTGTTTTTAGCTGTTCTTCAAGGGGTTGTTCACTGCGTTCAATTTGTTGCAGCTGCCGCGTGCGTTCGGCTAACAGAGACTCTACATCTTGCGCGAAGATTTTTCCCTGCGCCCGGGCTGCCTGTTGTACTTGCGCTTGATTGTGGGGGGTGACTATATGCTCAACGATTAGATAGGCCCCGCAAAGCCAGGCGACGGTCGCCAGCAACGAAGGCAGCAGCAACCCCTTGTGCAATAGTCCTTGGCTCTGATTTTTCTTGTTGAAAACCACTGATTTTCCTGCCTGTTAATCTTTATTTCTGCGCTTTGACGGCAATAATTTCTATTAACTGTCGCGCTAGGTCGGCCTTTAAAGCCTCGGGCAGTTGTGTATTGCCGTGGCGATCTATCACCGTGACGGCATTGCGGTCACTATTGAAGCCGGTTTCACTGCCACTAACGTCGTTGGCGATAATCATATCGAGGTTTTTCCGTTGCAGTTTGCTTTGCGCATACTGTTCGACTTGCTGTGTCTCAGCGGCAAAGCCCACGGTAAAGGGGCGTCGCTCGCTGCGCGTGGCGATGCCGGCGACGATATCCGGGTTTTTAACCAGGGTAATAGCGCTCTCGTCGCAGCCCTCGCGTTTCTTGATTTTTTGTTCCGCCACCGAGGCGGGGCGAAAATCGGCAACAGCGGCAGCGCTGATAAAAATATCGCAGAGGTCGGCCGCACGCTCGGCGGCATCGCGCATATCCCGCGCATCGATGACATCGACGCGCTTCACATGTGCGGGAGTGGCCAAATTTACCGGCCCGGCGATCAATGTGACCTCGGCGCCGGCCTTCCGGGCGGCCTCGGCCAGGGCGAACCCCATCTTGCCGGAGCTGTGGTTGCTCAGGTAGCGTACCGGGTCCAGGGCCTCGCGGGTTGGGCCGGCGGTAATCGCCACACGCTTGCCGCGCAGACAGTCGCTAGAGCCGAACTGTGACTCGGTCTGCAGAGCCAAGTCAGCGGGCTCCAGCATGCGGCCGGGTCCCACGTCACCACAGGCCTGGCTGCCAGCCGCCGGTCCCCACAGCTGTACCCCGCGGTCACGCAGGGTTTTGGCATTAGCAGCGGTGGCTGGGTGGCGCCACATGGCCTGATTCATGGCGGGGGCCAGGGCCACTGGTGCTTCGCTGGCGAGACACAAGGTGGTGAGCAGGTCGTCGGCCATGCCACAGGCCAGTTTTGCCATCATCTGGGCACTGGCGGGGGCAATCAGGATCAGGTTGGCCCACTTGGCCAGCTCGATATGCCCCATGGCGGCTTCAGCGGCTGGGTCCAGCAGATCGGTGTGTACAGGGTTGCCGGATAGGGCTTGGAAAGTCAGCGGCTGCACAAACTCGCGCGCGCCGGCGCTCATTACCACTCTCACCTGGGCACCGCGTTCTTTTAGGCGGCGTACCAGGTCGGCGCTCTTGTAAGCGGCAATACCGCCACTGATTCCCAAAAGTATGCGTTTATCGGCCAGTGAGGACATAGATACAGTTTCCGAATATATGCGAGCGGGTTAGATTAGCATTTCTGCGTCTGGACTTATAAGGCGCAGAATAGACGCGAAAATCGTGCTTGTGGTGAGTTGGGGAGAGAGTTCACAAAAAAAGACAGTCAGGGAAGGCGAGAAACGATTATGAAGATCAAGGATTGGCCGGCGGCGGAGAGGCCCAGGGAGAAGCTATTGGCGCAGGGTGCCGCGGCGCTGTCGGATGCAGAGTTGTTGGCGATATTTTTGCGGGTGGGGCTGCCGGGCGTTTCCGCAGTGGATTTGGCGCGGGGTCTACTCAGTGAGTTTGGCGGCTTGCGTGCCCTGTTGGAGGCAGGTAGGGAGCAGTTTTGTCGCGCCCGCGGATTGGGGGATGCCAAGTTTGTACAGCTGCAAGCGGCGCTGGAGATAGCGCGACGACACTTGGCAGAAACGGTGCGGAAGGGCAGTGCTTTGTGCAGTCCGGCGGCAGTGCGAGACTACCTGGCTATGCAGTTGCGCCATCGCCGCCGCGAGGTCTTTTGCTGCCTTTTCCTGGATACCCAGCACCATGTTATCAGTTTTGAGGAATTGTTCGAGGGCACTCTGAATGCCGCCAGTGTTTATCCTCGTGAGGTGGTGCAGGCTGCTTTACAGCGGGGTGCGGCGGCAGTGATTCTGGCGCATAATCACCCATCGGGCATTTGCGAGCCTAGCCAGGCGGACATCTGGATTACCGAGCGTTTGGTACAGGCCCTGGAGCTTGTGGATATCAAGGTGCTGGATCACCTGATAGTGGGCGAGGGCCAGGCCCTATCCTTTGCGGAGCAAGGGCTGCTGTAGGCACTGCAATTGAGAAGCTGCGATTGGCGCAGAAGTACTGTACAAAACTTGCTCCCTACGGGCTCTTTTGGTATAAAACGCCGCTCTTTGCGGCCGGGCCAGATTCTGCACAGGTTCCGCCGCCATCCAGGAACCGGATTAGAATCCCGATTTTTATGTTCCCGCACACCCTTTTCCTCTTCAGGATTGGCGCCATGCGGGCACAAGCGTTTTGAAGAGGCCAACAGATGTCCAAGGTATGTCAGGTAACCGGTAAGCGTCCGGTAACCGGAAACAATGTATCCCACGCTAAGAACCGCACCAAGCGTCGCTTCGTGCCGAACCTGCACAGCCACCGTTTCTGGGTTGAGTCCGAGAAGCGTTTTGTGAAACTGCGTGTTTCCGCAAAAGGCATGCGCGTTATCGATAAGAAAGGTATCGACGCTGTCCTGACTGAGCTGCGCGCCCGCGGCGAAAAAGTATAATTAGCTGTATTCAGCTAACTGATTGGAGATTGAGCAATGCGTGAGAAGATTCGTCTGAATTCCAGCGCCGGTACTGGCCACTTCTACACCACTACCAAGAACAAGCGCAACATGCCTGAGAAAATGGAGATCAAAAAGTACGATCCCGTTGTTCGCAAGCACGTTATGTACAAAGAAGGCAAAATCAAGTAATTGCCTTTCGAGTACTCGCAGAAGAGCCCGGTTCTTGCCGGGCTTTTTTGTGTCCGCTCCTCGGCTACAGCCATCGTGAGATGAGAAATGCCTGAACTCCCAGAAGTAGAAACCACCTGCCGTGGCCTTGCTCCCTATCTAGAGGGACAGTGGGTGCGATCGGTTGTGGTGCGACAGGCGCGACTGCGCTGGCCTGTAGACCCGGACTTCGCCAAGCACATTAAAAATGCCCGTATTCTGAAGCTGGAGCGTCGCGCCAAATACTTACTGGTGCATACAGATAAGGGGTGTGCCATCTGGCATTTGGGGATGTCTGGAAGCCTGCGCCTGGTCGAGCAGGAAGAGTCCCCTGAGAAGCACGACCATATCGACTGGCGACTCGATAGTGGCCTGACCCTGCGCTACAGGGATCCACGCCGGTTTGGCGCTCTTCTGTGGACCGCAGCAGACCCCCTGGTCCACGATCTCCTCAGTCATTTAGGGCCGGAGCCGCTGTCGGAGAGTTTTAGTGGTGACTACCTGTTCGCCGCTTCCCGCAAGCGTAAACAGTCGGTGAAAACGTTCATAATGGATGGGCGTATCGTGGTGGGGGTGGGGAATATTTATGCCAGTGAATCGCTATTCCTGGCAGGTATCCGCCCGGATCGTGAAGCGGGCTCTATTTCAAAAGCCCGCTATCTGCGCCTTGCAGAGGCGATCAAAAAGGTATTGAGTCGTGCCATTGCCCAAGGTGGCACTACCCTGCGGGACTTTATCGGTGGTGATGGCAAGCCGGGATATTTCGCCCAGGAACTCAATGTCTACGGCCGCGCGGGAGCACCTTGCCCCAGTTGTGGGAGCCCGGTGCGGGATATGGTTCTGGGCCAGCGCAGTACCTTCTTTTGCACTCGTTGCCAGCGTTGAGCTTACTTTGCGCTAGGGCATTGGCGGGAATTTACTACTAATATCAGAGTATTGCTGTCTGTGGAGATGGCCCGTGGTATTGGTACTGCCTTTTCTCACCGTTCTGATTGCAGCCTGGTATATATGGAAGCGCCGCCAGCGCGCGGCCACCCTGTGGTGGTTGTTGACTATGGTGATTTACATCATCTGGTTGATTTATCACTCGAACACAACGCTGGACCTCTCCTTCTAGCCGGGGTGCCGCTATGGTGTATATGGTCCGAAGGCTCGATGCCCTGGCTCTTCTCGGCCTCTCTGCGGTTCTCTGGGCGGCTTTTATCATCGAGCTTTACGAGCACCAACTGCCCTGCCCCATATGCCTGCTTCAGCGTGTAGCCTTTACCATGGCTGGCTTGGGCTTGCTGATGAACCTGCGATTTGGTGTACGTCCCGCTCACTACGGAATTGTTATCCTCTCGAGTATTGCCGGGCTGGCTGCTGCCGGGCGCCAAGTGTTGTTGCATATTCTGCCCAATAACCCCGGATTTGGAGAGCCCTTTCTCGGCTTGCATCTCTATACCTGGGCGGCCGTGGCTTTTTTTGGGCTGCTTACTTATTGCGGGGTCGCAATGATGTTGGGCTTCTTGCGGCGCAACCTGTCACCGCGTCGATTCACCTTTCCCGAGAAATTTATCGCGGTGCTGTTTCTCACCATTGCCATGGCGAACCTGGCCAGCACCCTATTGGAGTGCGGGCTAGGCCCCTGTACGAGAGGCTCTTTCGGCTATCACTGGCTGTGGCCTTGAGAGAATCGTTGAATTACTAGTCTCGCTGAATTTTTTCACAGTGGAAAATTGAGGGGATAGGGCAAATCCGTGGGAAGCTATATGCGTTTATTCAGTTTGCTATCGGTTCTTTTGCTCCTCTCCTGTGATCCTCTAGAAAAGAGCGTAGGCTCCATTCCCACCGCCAATCCCACCCCAAGCAAGCCCGCTCAGTTAATTATCCGCAACGCCATTATTTATACCGCGGATAAAGCCCGATCTATTGCTGCGGCGGTGGCAATCAGGGATGGGCGAATTGTCTTTGTCGGCACTGAGGCAGGTGTTGAGGCTTATATTGGCGGGGATACTGAAATTGTAGATCTGAATGGTAAGCTGGTTTTACCTGGCTTTTTCCAAAGGGCAAAAATTCGGGGGGCGGCATCCAGAATCAACTTATTTTCTGGAGGCTCCATTGAAGATTACCGTTTTGCGGTAGCGCGTTATATTCGAGAGAATCCGCAACAGCAAGTGATTGTGGGTGATGGTTGGAATTTGCAGGCATTTTCTGTTGAGCCTCCGCACAAAGGGATTCTCGATCAAATTAATGACCTGATCCCGATTATTTTATTTTCTTCAGACCGAAACAATATCTGGACAAATTCAGAAGGTCTGGCTGCCGCAGGAATTAATAACGATAGTGTGAATCCTCCTAATGGATTCATAGAAAAAAACGAACACGGCATTGCTACTGGTTGGTTGCGGGGTCCTGGCGCTGTCGCACTAATAGAGAAATTGATCCCGCAGGACATAAACGGAGATTACCGAAAAGACTTGCTCAGTATGCAAGATTTAGCGGTTAGTAATGGTGTGACAAGTCTCTATGATTCCGTTGTTGTATTAAAAGATGAGGAAGGTCAAAAGCGTTATTTTGATCAAATATCCGAAATTGAACCCATGGGTTTTCGCGTGCTGGCCTCAATGGCGGTTAGTACAGATTTTGCCGACAGAGATTTTAGTTCGCTGCAGCAAAAGGTTAGTCAAATAACAATCGATGACTTTAGGCTGACTTCGATAAGTTATATTGGATGGTTGCCAGAAAATTTAAGGGTGTGGATCACTACAGAACCAATCTCAAGAACTTCTGGTTCGATTAAAGAGGTTTTTAGCTTGGCGCAAAGGGCTAATGCTCACCAATTTCCCATGCAGATTTTAGTCTCTGGAGAAGAGGAAACTGATAAAGCTTTAAATATACTGGAAAAGTTGGAGGGGGGTGACACCAAAATGCGCAATGCAATTGTTAATGCTTCTTTAGATAAAGAGTCCACTCTGGATCAGCTTTCCCAGATGCATAGTGCCGTATTTGTACAGCCAAAAAATATTTTCCTCTTGTATAGCGGCCGAGAAGGTTCAACTGGGGGTGGAGTTTTAGAGGGTGGAGAAAAATATATTCCCATGAGTGTCTCTTTATTATCTTCTGACCCCTCTCAGATTCGTGGCATGGTGGATCCAATGGCGGTTATTTATCGGGGATTAAATCTAGGAATTTCTATTGATGACCTGGTTGAGGCTTTTACAATTAATGCTGCCTATTCTGGAGGCTTGGAAAAGGAAACGGGCAGTATCGAAAAGGGTAAGTGGGCTGATTTTATTGTTTTAGATAGAAATATGTTTAATGTTTCTAAAAGTCAGGTTGATGAAGCCAAAGTGATAAAGACTTTTTATAAGGGACGCCTGGTGTTTGACCGGAAATCTTTAAGAAATTCAGACAATGAACCAAGATCAATACAACTAGACACCTTCTGACCTTTGTTGCATTGGGTTAAATTCAAATATAAGAAAGATATTCAGCTTTATAAGTATGTTTTTCTATAAATTCTAAAAAATCTTTTGGCGGCTCCAGTGTGCTGAGCCCAAGTTCAAAGATTTTCTTGCTGACTTTTGCGGCTGTATTTTGGGATATTTCTAAAATTTTTGATTGTGGCGGAAACAGACAGCCCTGCTGCAGCAGATCTTGACCGACTTGCTCAGCAACTCCACGGGCGGCCTCAATAAATAGTGAGTCGGGCACACGTTTAGCACTTGTTGCATTAATTGCCATTGCTACCGCGGGGAAGATATATAAATTATTCGCTTGGCCTGGCAAATAGGTTTTTCCATGCAGTGTGACCTTGGGGAATTGTACGCCGGCGGCATAGATGGCTCGGCCCTGGCTCCAACTGTAGGCCTGCTCCGCACTGCATTCGGCATGTTCGGTTGGGTTGGACAAAGCAAAAATAATGGGTCGCGGGTTGTGTGCGGCCATAGTTTCCACGACTTCCTGGGTAAATAATTGGCCAACAGTACTGACGCCAATCAAGGTGGTTGGCTTGTGAGTTTTTATGGCCTCCAATAATTGTGAAGTTGGGGATTGGTCGTGTGCGTAGGGGCGCTGGAAGTCGAAAAGGTCTTCGCGACTTTTTACCAGTAGTCCCTTTTCATCGAACATAATAATGCGGGCTTGGGCCTCTTCCCTACTGAGCCCCTCATTGACCAGTTCACTCACAAATAAATCCGCAAGCCCTATGCCGGCAGAGCCGGCACCGGCGAAGAAGATTTTTTCATCCTTTAACGAGCCCTGTTTGATTTTCAGGGCGTTGATCATGCCGGCCAGGGCAATGCCCGCAGTGCCTTGGATATCATCGTTATAGCAGCAGGCCCTGTCTCGATATCGTTGCAGCAGGTGGACGGCGTCACTACCGGTCCAGTCCTCAAAGTGCAGACAGCAGTGTGGATAGCGCTGCTGAACAGTGTCCACAAATTCATCCACAAAACGGTAAAGCGTCTCAGTATCCGGGCGTTTACGACGCAGGCCTACATAGAGAGGGTCTGTGAGTACTTGTTCATTATCGGTGCCGGCATCTAAAAAGAGTGGCAGTAAATGCTCTGGCGGTACGCCCCCGGCGGCGGTGTAAAGCTGCAGTTTACCAATGGGGATACCCATGCCATTCGCGCCGATATCCCCGAGCCCCAGAATTCGTCCGCCATTGGTGACACAAATAAATCGAATGTCCCGGTCCGGCCAGTGAGATAGGGAGTCGGCGATACTGCCCTTCTGTGCAATAGACAGATAGACACCCCTGACCCTGCGCATGATATGGCTGAACTTGGTGCAGGCTTCACCGATTGTGGGGTCGTAAATGATCGGAAGGAAGCGCACCGGATCGGACATCACCACTCGGTAAAAGAGCGTCTCGTTGGTATCCAGTAGACCGGTCAGGTAGACAAATCGATCGATATCCGAATGTTTGTGGCTCAGCTGCATCATCACCCGCTCTACCTGGGTTTCGATGGTTTCCAGAGCGTAGGGAATCAGGCCGTTAAGGCCAAACTTGTTGCGTTCCGCTTCTGTAAAAGCAGTGCCCTTATTGGTGCTGGGGTCGTGCAGGAGTTCGATGCCAGTAGCATCTACTTTGCGGTGGTCCAAGAGGGGCCCTCCAGTTGCGTTTTGGCTTACGCTAGTTAGGAGGAAGTATGGACCACTCTAAAGAAGGGGCACGCTATCCGGAAAGCTGGTTTATGAATGGCAGCTTTCTAGGAGGGAGGGTTTTGAGGAGGCATGCAATATGCCTCCTCCAGAAAATCAGTGCCCCAGCGCACTACCTTCCCGGCGGGGGTCGGCACCGCCGTGGAGTGTATTGTTTTTTACCGCGATTGCATGAATGCCGCTGTTGAGATCGCGCTCGACGACCTCGTGCCCGCGTGCCCTGAGTTTATTTATGGTGTCCTGGCTAAAGAAACCGGGTTCAAGTTCGACACGCCGCCCGATAGCGCCAATATTGCCGGCTGCAATGGCATCGGCAATGGGCATATTCAGCCCCAGGTGGTAGAGAATGGTGCGGGCGGTGTAGTCGATAATACGTGACCCCCCGGGTGAGCCCACCAGTAGGCGCAGGCTGCCATCTTTATTAAATACCACCGTTGGCGACATGGAAGAGCGAGGTCGCTTGCCGGCCTGGATACGATTCGCCACCAACTGCCCTTCGGCTGTTTTTGGGGTAAAGGAAAAATCGGTCAACTGGTTATTCAGCAGAAAACCCTTTACCAGCAGGCGAGAGCCAAAGCCCGTTTCGATGCTGCTGGTCATGCTGACGCCATTGCCGTAGCGATCCACAACGACCAAATGGCTGGTGTTGGGCATCTCAGGTGATTGGGCTGTGAGGCGCTTGGTCGCCCCAGTGTTCGGATTGCCGGGCTTGGCTATGCTGGCGCTGTCAGGGTCAATGAGTGTCGCACGTTCGCTCAAGTAAGTGGGGGATACCAAAGCCTTACTGGGAACTTTGATAAAATCTGAGTCGGCCGAATAGGTGTTGCGATCGGCAAAGGCCAGTTCTGAGGCTTCGATAAACAAATGGGTGAGCAGGTCGTCCCCGGCTTCCATTTCAGCGATGGGAAAAGCTTGCAGCATACCCAAAATGCCGCCCACGGTGGTGCCGCCGGATGAGGGGGCATCCGCACCACAGATCTGGTATTCGAGAAAAGCGGAACAGAGAGGCTGGCGCAGTTTGGCCCGATAATTGGCCATATCCTCAAGGCTGAGCAGACCGGGGTTTTCAATGTCGCCGCGAACGGCCTTGACGACCGCCTCGGCGATCTCTCCTTTATAAAAAGCGTTCGCACCATCACTGGCAATCATGCGCAGGGTGCGGGCATATTCCGGATTCCTCAGCCGGTGGCCCACCGGCAGGGGCCTGCCGTTGCTGTCAAAGAAATAACTGGCGATCGCCGGTCTTGCATCTACATGGGGTAGCCTGCTCAACAATTTGTGCAGACGTGGAGAGACTTCAAAGCCGCTTTCGGCTAGCTGGATGGCTGGCTGGAATAAAACTTCCCATGGCAGTTTGCCATCGCGCTGGTGCGCCATTTCCAACATGCGGATGACGCCAGGGACGCCCACTGAGTAGCCGCCAATAACCGCCTGCATAAATGAACGCGGTCTACCGTCGTGCATAAAGTAGTTTTCATCCACCTCTGCCGGAGCGGTTTCCCGGCCATCGTAATAGCGCAGCTGTTTATCTTTGGCGTCGTAGCTCAGCATAAAGGCGCCACCACCAATACCTGATGACTGGGGCTCCACCAGCCCGAGCACCAACTGAGCGGTGATAGCTGCATCCGCGGCACTACCGCCCTGCGCGAGGATTTGTTCGGCGGCGCGACTCGCATGGGGGTTGGCGGTCACCGCCATATAGGATTTGGCCGTGGCAGACTTGATTGCACTGCGGCCGGTATCGACTTCCGGTTGCGGCTCATCGGCTATGGCCGGAGATAGAACAAGGGCGAGAGCGAGGAGAATGTGACGCACGAAACACTCCGCGGATTGTGGAAAAATCCGCTCGAGTGTATCAGAAATAACCAATTCGGGAGTTAGCGGAATTTCTCTTCCAGTGCCGCTTGTACAGCACTTGGAACAAATTTTGTGACATCTCCACCGAGAGAGGCAATTTCTCTAACCAAAGAGGAAGAAATATAGGACAAATGTTCTGCTGGGGTCAGGAACAGGCTTTCCATATTCGGCGCCAGTTGGCGGTTCATATTAGCCAGCTGAAACTCGTATTCGAAGTCGGATACTGCGCGCAGGCCGCGTAGAACCCCGTAGGCATCCACCTGGCGCACCAGGTCAGCCAGCAGGATATCGAAGCCGATGACTTCCACATTGGGCAGGTGGCCGAGTACGCGCTGGGAGAGCTCCACCCGCTCATCCAGTGTAAATAAAGGATTCTTTCGATTACTGGCGGCTACGGCCACGATGACGTGGTCAAACAGGCGACAGGCCCGCTCCACCAAATCGAGATGACCATTGGTGATTGGGTCGAAAGTTCCGGGGTAGACAACTTTTTTCATACGCCAAGGATAAATGCGGGCTGAAAGGGATGCGAATGGTAAACAATTTACGGCTAAGGCTCAAAACCGAATGCGTTAACCTGACCCGCTGACCGGTCAGTGTTCTGTGGTTGTATCGGAGTTATTACGAAACAGTCGCATACAGACCTGACCAGCGCGCTTTTCCTTGATTAACGACCAGTCGTTCGCAGCAGAAATAACAGTGTCTCGGGGTGTCTCGATATAAATCAGAGCGCCTTCTGAGAGCCTGCCAGTGAGAGCGCCGAGACTCTCCTGCCACAAATCGTCTGCAAAGGGCGGATCGATAAAGACAATATCGTAAGGCTTGCCGCCACCGACCAAAAAATCTGCTGCCCGGCAGTTATGCACCTCGCCATCTGTGGCTTCGAGTAGCTGGAGTTGCTGGTTTAGGGTGCGTGCAGCCTGGGGATTCAGTTCGACGAAATCCACTGAGGCCGCGCCACGGGATAGAGATTCCAGACCCAGGGCGCCGGAGCCGGCGAAGAGGTCGAGGCATTGTGCGCCAGGTAGGTGAAACTGCAACCAGTTGAACAGGGTTTCGCGCAGGCGATCGCCGGTAGGTCTCAATCCCTCAACCGGCGCAAATTGTAATTTGCGCCCGCGCCACTGCCCTCCGATGATGCGCAATTGGGAAAGGGGCTGTGTGCTTTGCTTGCGCGATGAACTTCTGGCCAAGGTAACTCTCTACTGGGGGCTTAGCGATGCTAAGATTAGCGTCTTTCTGCAAGCGGTACACCCGGATAAACGAATGATCTTTGATTTCCTGCGCAAAAAGAAAAAGCGCAAGCCCGAACAAAGCGAGCCCCAAGGGGAGCAGGCCGAAGCGGTTGGCTCACCAGAGGAGGCCCCGGCGGAAGAGTGGCAGGAGCCATCTGTCACCGATAAAGAGCCCGCTGCACCCCAGGAGGCCGCTGCCGAGTCAGCAGAGGCGCCCGCTCCAGAGATGGAACAAGCGACTGCTGATGTGCAGGAACCTTCCACAAAAGCTGTTGAGCCGTCGCCCGCTAGTACAGCCAATGCGCAGCCCGAAATTCAGTCTAGCCCTGAATCTGAGTTGCCAGCCGATACTAAAGCAGCAGCGTCAGAACCGGCTCCTCGGGTTCAGGAGCCAGCGCCCAAGCCCACCCCCGTGCAGGAAAAACCCGTAGCGAAAAAGAAAGAGGGTTTCTTTGCACGTATTCGCCGCGGGCTCAGCCGCACCAGCAATCAGTTTGTCGAGGGCATGGGCAACCTGTTCCTCGGAGCCAAAGAAATCGATGAAGATCTGTTGGAAGAGCTGGAAACCCAGCTGCTGATGGCAGATGTGGGTGTCGAGGCCACCAGTGAAATTGTTGAGCGCCTCACTGAGCGCGTCTCGCGCCGCGAGCTGGCCGATGGGGATGCGCTCTATAAAGCGCTGCAGCAGGAGTTGGCAGAGCTGCTCGACAGTGTCGACGCGCCTTTAGTGTTGGATACCAGTAAAAAGCCCTATGTGATTTTGGTAGTCGGCGTTAACGGCGTTGGTAAGACCACCACTATCGGCAAGCTGGCGCACCGTTTCCTCGGCGAAGGCAAATCGGTGATGCTCGCCGCCGGCGACACTTTCCGCGCCGCTGCGGTAGAGCAGTTACAGGTTTGGGGGCAGCGCCACGATGTGCCGGTGGTGGCTCAGCATACCGGTGCGGACAGCGCCTCGGTAATTTTTGATGCTGTCCAGTCGGCCCAGGCCCGTGGTATTGATGTGGTGATCGCCGATACAGCCGGCCGCCTGCACACCAAGTCCAACCTGATGGAAGAGTTGACCAAGGTGCGCCGCGTAATGGGCAAGCTGGATCCCAGCGCTCCCCACGAGGTGCTATTGGTGCTGGATGCCGGCACCGGCCAGAATGCAATTAACCAGGCTGCGCAATTCCGTGAGGCGGCCGGTGTCACCGGCCTGGTACTCACTAAGCTTGACGGCACCGCCAAGGGTGGCGTGATCTTTGCCCTGGCGCGGCGTTTCGGTATTCCTGTGCGCTTTATCGGTGTGGGTGAACAGGCTGAGGATCTGCAGCCGTTCCGCGCGCGCGAATTTGTCTCGGCGCTGTTTGGCCGCGATACCGCTTGATCGCCACTAAACCCTCTTAGGGAATAACAAGAACAAAATCGTGATCACCTTTGACAATGTGAATAAGCGCTATGCATCGGGGCAGGACGCCCTGGTGCGTATCAGCTTGGAAGTCCCCCGCGGGGATATGGTGTTTCTCACCGGTCATTCAGGTGCGGGTAAGAGCACACTTTTGCGGCTGTTGACCGCCATCGAGCGCCCCACTAAAGGCTCGATTTTGGTCGCAGGGCAGAATCTCAACCGCCTGCGAAATAGCCAGATCCCCTATTACCGCCGCAACCTGGGTATCGTTTTTCAAAACCACCAGCTGCTGTTTGATCGCAGTGTGTTCGACAATATCGCTCTGCCACTGGCAGTGGCCGGCTGCAGCAAACGCGAAGTGGGCCGCCGGGTGCGCGCCGCTCTAGACAAGGTAGGCCTCCTGGACAAGGAGAAACACAATCCCATTACCCTGTCTGGAGGGGAGCAGCAGCGGGTGGGTATCGCCCGCGCAGTAGTGAACAAGCCGGCGATCCTGGTAGCGGATGAGCCTACAGGTAATCTGGACCCTCAGCTGTCACAGGAGATCATGCAACTGTTTTCCGACTTTAATGCTGTGGGCGTCACTGTACTGGTGGCAAGCCACGACCTGGAATTGATAGCGCGCATGCGCCGGCGGGTATTGACCCTGCAAGCCGGTCAGTTGATCTACGACGGAGTCCCGAGCCGTGAAGCACACCCAGTCTAGAGCCCAGCGCCCGGCGAGCAGTGGCATTGAAAAGCGCCCGCGTAGCAGTGGCGCAGTGGCTGCTCGCACCGGTATTTCGGATCGCTGGCAGTCCTGGCTCGACCACCATCGCCAGGTAGCGCGGGAATCCCTGCGTCGTTTTTTCGCTACGCCCATGGCTAGTGCTATGACCGCCCTGGTGATCGCTATCGCCCTGGCTCTGCCCGCCGCTTTGCAACTTGGGTTGGCAAATTTTCAGCGCGCTGTGGCCGGCTGGGATGGCCAGCCGCAGATTTCAGTATTTCTCAATAAGAGAGCGCAGAAAACGGCAGTAGACTCCTTCGCCGCCAAACTGCGCAGCGACCCGGCCATCGCAGAGGTGACTTATATTTCTCCGGAAGCGGCGCTGGCGGAATTCGAGCAGGCTTCCGGGCTCGGCGACCTCCTGGTGGGGCTCGATGCCAACCCTCTGCCGGCAGTATTGCTGCTGCGCCCGCGAGATACCCATAACAGCGAAAAATTGCAGCGCATTGTGGATAACCTACAGGAGCACGCCCTGAGTGATTCGGTGGTGCTCGATCTGGCCTGGGTGCAGCGCCTAACCCAGCTGACGGAGCTGGGGCAACGGATGTCCGCAGGGCTCGCGCTGCTGTTGGCGCTGGGGGTTATCCTGGTGGTGGTCAATACGATTCGCCTGCACATTGAGAGCCGCCGAGAGGAAATCCTGGTGGTAAAGCTTGTGGGTGGCACAAACGCTTTTGTGCGCAGACCTTTCCTCTACAGTGGTCTCTGTTATGGGGCTTTTGGCGGACTGCTGGCATGGGCTCTGTTACTGGGGGCGGTGTTGCTATTGTCCGGGCCGATCTCAGGCCTCTCCTCTAGCTACGGCAGTAATTACAGCCTAGTGGGGCCCGGTTTCAGCTATTTTGTTGGCCTTATCGGTGGCGCTGCTTTGCTTGGGCTGCTGGGGGCCTGGCTGGCGGCGGGTCGTCACTTGCGCGAGATCGAACCCAGCTGAGACGAGTGTTTACACGCCTTGGTTTAGCCAAGAAGCGTAAAGCTGTAGCGAATTGGGGAACCTAGTCGGGATTTGGTCCCTCTAAACGGCTGCAATACAAGGGAATACGGCAGTTGGCGGCGGACTTTCTTAACCGCTCGTGCAAGTGCTACACTGAGTCCAGCCTGTTGCCGGATAAAGTGTCCGACGACAGCGGCCGCTGGAATCGGCCGACTAATAATGAGAGGAGAAACCTGAATGGGAACCAGCCTACAGCCAGTGCATACGCTGTCTCCGGGCGCCAACCTGGGAGCTTACATCCAGACCGTCAGCAGCTTCGATGTGCTGTCCGCGGAGGAAGAAAAGCGCCTGGCAGAAGACCTCTATTATCGCGAAGATATTAACGCGGCCCGCCAACTGGTCATGTCCCACCTGCGCTTTGTCGTACATATTGCCAAGTCTTATTCTGGCTATGGACTCAACCAGTCGGATCTGGTGCAGGAAGGCAATGTTGGTCTGATGAAGGCGGTTAAACGCTTTAACCCCGAGAAAGGGGTACGTTTGGTCTCCTTTGCGGTGCACTGGATCAAAGCGGAAATTCACGAATTTATCCTGCGCAACTGGCGCATCGTGAAGATCGCTACCACCAAGGCACAGCGCAAGTTGTTCTTCAACCTGCGTGGTCAGAAGAAGAAACTGGCCTGGCTGAGCAACGATGAAGCCAAGGCGGTGGCTAAAGATTTGAATGTAGATGTCGCCCAGGTCCATGAGATGGAGGGCCGCCTTGCCGCTCATGATGCCGCATTTGATGCGGGGGTGGACGACGATGACGACACCGCCTGGCAAGCGCCGGCACACTACCTGGAAGACCGCAGTTATGACCCGGCAGCTCAGCTGGAGCGGGATAACTGGCAGGAAACCAGCTTCAACAGCCTGGCCAATGCTATGGAGCAGCTCGACGAGCGCAGCCGCGATATTATCCAGGCGCGCTGGCTGAGCGAGGAGAAATCCACTCTGCACGAGCTGGCAGATAAATACGGAGTCTCCGCCGAACGTATCCGTCAGCTGGAGAAGAACGCCATGAAAAAAGTGCGTGCGGCTATGGAGGCCTGATAGCGCACTTTGGCAGTTCGGAAAAAACCGCGCAGCAGCGCGGTTTTTTTATTTCTGCGATGCATGGACCCGCTTCGTCGGGCGCAAAAAAATGGGATAAGCCATGGCTAAAGTTTACCTTCTACTCGCCACATTATTTGGCGCCAGTGGCGTTGCTCTCGGTGCCTTTGGTGCACACGGCCTGCGTGGCAAGGTCGCCGAGCCGCTATTGGAAGCCTACAAGACCGGTGTGCAGTACCAGATGATCCACGCCCTGGCGCTATTGGCTGTGGCGCTGCTGATACAGAATTGGGGAGAACGTCAGTCACTCACTCTGAGCGGCGCTTTCTTTGTATTTGGCTTGGTGTTTTTTTCCGGTAGTCTCTACGCCCTTACCCTGGGTGGGCCGCGTTGGCTGGGGCCGATTACACCGATTGGTGGGTTATTGATGATCGCCGGCTGGGTGACACTGTTTATTGCCGCCGTGAATACCCCCAAATAGCCGGGCTGTCGCCTATCAAAACCCGAATAAGAGAAAACCGTTTCGCATAAGAGGTCGCGAACAATGCAAGACGAATCCGCGGAAGAGTTTCCCTACCGCACCGAGTACAAGAAAAAATCTATCCGCAGCTACGTGATTCGTGCGGGGCGGATGACTGAGGGGCAGCGCCGCGCCTTTGATACTTACTGGGGAAAATATGGTCTGTCGCTCTTCGATGGCCCTCTGAATCCAGTTGAGGCATTTGGCCGTGAGGCTCCGCTTGTGTTGGAGATCGGTTTTGGTATGGGCGACTCACTGCTTGCCATGGCCCAGGCCGAACCGGATAAGAATTTTATTGGTATTGAGGTGCATCCTCCCGGTGTGGGTCGGCTGATTAACAATGCCGGTAAAGCCGGGATTGATAATCTCAAAATTTATATGGCCGATGCGGTGGATGTTTTGAATGACTGCATTGGGGATGGCATTCTGGACAGGTTCCAATTGTATTTTCCCGATCCCTGGCATAAGAAGAAGCACCATAAGCGCCGCATCGTGCAGCCGCAGTTTGTGCGCCTGATTTGCAGCAAGCTGAAAACCGGCGGTGTTATGCATATGGCTACGGATTGGCAGAATTATGCCGAGCATATGCTGGAAGTGTTGCAAGCAGAGTCACTGCTGGAAAATACCTCCTCCAATGATGACTATGTCGAGCGTCCAGAGTGGCGCCCGGAAACCAAGTTTGAGCGCCGCGGCCAGCGCCTTGGGCACGGTGTCTGGGATCTAGTGTACCGCCGCCTGCCCGGAGAAGCTCCCGCCCTGGCGTCGAGCGAAGAGACAGTTGAAAAGCCTTCCAAGCCAGCACCGGAGGTCGAATAACATCCAATTTTTCACTTGGAGAGTTTTAGCAATAAGCGCCGACTGTAAGTCGGCGTTCTCCCCCACCTACGGCAGTACCCCACCCTTTCTTTAAACGTACAGCTGCCAGTTCTTCTTGAAAGATTCCCAGCGCTGTTTGTCTGCGGTGATACGGATATTTCTTACCGAGTTTTCGTTGTAGTACATCCAATCCGATAACACGATATTGTTTTGGCTGCCGGCATAGTAGCGCATGCGGAAGCGGCGAATATATTGGTTGGGTATTGCCAGGAAGGCTACCTCACGACCGGGGGTGACGTTGGCGACCTCAACGCATTCATGTCCAGTTTTGTCGAACTCATAGACAAATCCGGCGATGGCTTTATCCACCCTGTCGGTTTGGTGCAGGTAGTAGTAACGCACCGGACAGTAAGTTTTGTTGTGCCAGGCAAAGCGGGCTACCACGTTGGGATCGTCAGTGCTGGATATCACCTGGCAGGAAGCGCCGCTACCGAGATGGGGGTCGTGGCGGTTGTTGTTATCCATTTTTGGAAAAAATCCCCCTGACTGCCACAGCATTTGCGGCGGCCGGGTATCCCCCCGGTACAGGCGCCCCGGTGTCATATGCAGGTTAAAACCCGAGCGGCTAAAACGATAACGATACAGATTGAAAGGGATGTCATTGTGGTTCTGAATATTGCCCAGAGCCAAAGGTTCTGACAGTGCGGCTTCACTAGCTTGGCGATACCAGCAATAGGCGCCGCCCAGCAATGTGGTAATGGCGTTTTGACGTCGCTGTATTCCATCCGAGGTGAGCTGTTGTACCGGGTTAGAGGGATTGAAGCCGGTCAACCAGGTATACATTGCCTCTATAAGGCTTTGGGATGTGTTGGATATGCGGGTGTAATCCAGAGTCTGGATCAGTGCAGCCTGAGTCACTAACTGATCAATTCGGGTTAGTCCATCTTTACTGCGGCTGTACTTCCAACTGCAGCGAGAATTCTGTTGAAAATCGGTGGCGTATTCTCGAATAGTTTTTGGTGGGCGGCACGAAGTTTGAATCAACTCTGGGCGAACCAGGTTTCTTACGTAGTTATCTATGTTTGGCGCCAGCATCGGTTAACTCTCCGCTGTTTATAAGTATATTTTTTATTTCCCGTCTATGATTTTCATATTGGGCGCGGCATTAAATAGTAGTTTTATTAAAAATGCAGAACAAATAACACAAAGATAATCGAATTAATTTGAACTTAAAGTAGTTAATCAAATTAATAAAAATTGAAAGGGGGATAGTTTTAAAAAGATTTCGGTGTCAGTAATGGGTAAATGCCATACTTCCATTTCAATCCTCTGCGGTGCTGTATTGCTTTTTTCTGTCAGCAATGTTTCGGCCGATTTTGTCGGTACCCTCAATCTCTATGCCAATGGCGGTAAATACTGGTTTAACAGTGACCGTTTAAACGGAACCCCTTTTCACGGATTGACTTTGCAGGATACCACCGGTGGCGGTGGTGGCCTGGGATTTAATATGACCAACTACTGGGCGATGGAGGGGGTGGTCGATTACTTTATTGTTGGAGTGGATGATTTTCCCGAAAAACTCGAGATTTACAATTACCACCTGGACCTCCTCTACCAATTTGGTGGGCAATTCTGTGGTGATTTTTGTTGGCAGCCATATGTGGCTTTTGGCGTTGGCGAGATGCGCATTAATTATGATAAAGCGCCGAAAAAACGTTACAGGAGATATTACACGGACGAGGATGGGATAGAACGTTACGACTGTAAATATCGGTATAAACACGGTTATAAATATCCTGACTGGCACCCCTACCGGAGATATCTGTGCAACTGGCATGATCGCCAAACCATGGTCAATCTCGGTCTGGGGATAAAATATAGCCTCGGTCCCCGCTGGCAGGCCCGTGCGGATGTGCGACTTTTTCAGGGGGTGGATCACGGTGGGTTGGATGGTTTTGCCAGCGTTGCGATTGGCTACCAGTGGATCGAGTACCCGGACTTTTGGTACGACGAGGATGCGGACGGGATTATCGATGCAACCGATCAGTGCCCACAGACCCCGGTAGGTGTTGATGTTGGCCCCGATGGCTGCCCCATGGATATCGACTTTGATGGCGTGCCGGCCTATATCGATCAGTGCCCGAATACACCAGTCGGCACCGCCGTGGATGAATATGGCTGTATTCGCAGATAGCTAATGCCTTTTTAAAGGCTTCCGGGGTAGCTCCTGGAGGGCGGTGAAGATGCCCTCCAGGAGCTATTTTGATAGGCAAACGGTCGAGTTACTCCCCGCGCAATTGCTCAAGTTGCTCAGAAATTTCCAACCACTCCATTTCCAGAAGGTCGAGAGCTTCGCGATATTCGGTTTGCTCTTTATTGAGACGTGCAATTTCATCTTGCTGACCTCCCATGTAGAGTTGCTCATCGGCCAACTTGCCTTGAACTTTTTGAAGTTTTTCCTCTGTTGCGGCCATTTGCCGCTCAATATTTTTTAATTTATTGGTCAGGGGTTTTAGTTGTTCTCGCAAGGCGGCAGCGGCACGGCGTTGGGCCTTTTTATCTTCTGCAGGTTTTTCCTGATTATCACCGCTTTCTACTGATTTTTCCTCACGCCGCTTTTCCCGGTTAAAACCCAATAGCCACTGTTTGTAGTCCTCGAGGTCACCGCGATAGGGTTCCGCACGACCATTTGCGACCAGAATAAATTCATCGGCGGTATTGGCGAGTAGATGGCGATCATGGGATACCAAAATAACCGCACCGGGGAACTCAGCCAGGGCCATGGTAAGAGCATGGCGCATTTCCAGGTCTAGGTGGTTGGTGGGCTCGTCGAGCAGTAGTAGGTTGGGTTTTTGCCAGGCGAGGATCGCCAATGCCAGGCGGGCCTTCTCTCCACCAGAGAAGCCGGCTACGGTTTCAAAGACCCGGTCGCCAATAAAGCCGTATCCGCCGAGGAAGTCGCGCAGAGATTGCTCACTGGCCTCGGGACTCAGTCGTTGCAGGTGTAATAAAGGAGAGGCCTTGCCATCCAGAGCTTCGAGCTGGTGTTGGGCAAAATAGCCAATAGCCAGATGTTCGCCACATTGGCGCTCACCGCTCTTGGGAGCAAGCTCGCCGGCAAGGGTTTTAATTAGCGATGACTTACCCGCGCCATTGGGACCGAGCAGGCCGATACGGCGGCCGGGCTGAATACCCAGTTGTACTTTCCTCACGACCACTTTGTCGGCGTAGCCGATATCAGTTTCGCGCAGGTCGATCAGCGGATTGGAAGTTTTATCTGCAGATGGCAGGGTGAAGTGAAAGGGTGAGTCCACATGGGCTGGGGCGATTTGTGCCATGCGGTCCAATGCCTTTAAACGGCTCTGCGCCTGTTTGGCCTTGCTGGCCTTGGCGCGAAAGCGCCGCACAAAGTCTTCCATGTGGGCGCGTTCGGATTGCTGTTTTTCGTATTGTATTTGTTGCTGGGCTAAGCGCTCGGCGCGTGTGCGTTCGAAGGCGCTGTAGTTGCCGCTATAAAGCACGAGTTTTTGCTGTTCAAAACTGACAATGCCATCAACCACTGCATCGAGGAAATCGCGATCATGGGAAATAATTAACAGGGTACCGGGGAAGCGCTGTAACCACTGTTCCAGCCAGAGGGTCGCGTCTAGATCCAGGTGGTTGGTGGGTTCGTCCAGCAGCATCAAATCCGCGGGGCACATCAATGCTCTAGCCAAATTGAGGCGAATGCGCCAGCCACCGGAAAAGCTGCGCACCGGGCGCTGTTGTTCCGCGTGCGCAAAACCCAGGCCGTCGAGTAACTGTGCGGCACGCGCGGGCCCGCTATAGCCGTCGATGCTGGCCATACGCTCGTGCAGCTCAGCCAGTTTGTGGCCATCGGATTCCCCGCTGGTTTCAGCCTTTTTGAGCTGGTCTTGCAGGTTGCGCAGTTCCCGATCGCCGTCGAGTACATAGTCGAGGGCCGACTGATCGCTAGCCTCCACCTCCTGGGCCATATGGGCAATTCGCCAGCCACCGGGGATATCCACCTGTCCAGCGTCGCTTTCCAGTTGACCCAGTAGCAACTTAAACAGCGTTGACTTACCACAGCCATTCGCGCCGATAATTCCCACCTTGTGGCCGGGGAATATACGGCAGTCTGCACCGTTTAGCAGGTCGCGCTCGCCTCGATGCAGGGAGACACCTTGCAAATTAATCACTGGAAAAAACCTCTTATGAACAGGCCGATGAATGCTAGGCTATTCGACGTATTTGTACGTATTCGCCGCCGCTTGAGCGCGCCGAACCGCAAAGGGCCTGGATTTTAACGTGACAGATAGCACACCTCCATCCTCTTCCAAGGAAAACCCACTGTGGCAGTTCAGTCTGGACTTCTATCGTCATCAAGGGGTTGAAGACTTCTTGCTCGACTGCCAGGACACGAAGGGGGCCGACGTGTGTTTAATGCTTTGGGCTAGCTATGCAGCGGTTTGTGGACACCAGTTGAGTGAGGAGGGGTGGCGTGTGGCTGATCGCGGTTTGGCACCGCGTCGTAGAATGATTATCAGTGTGCGCCACCTGCGTCGCTTACTAGGGCGCTTTCGCCCTCATACAGTGCGTGTGTACGAAATGTGTAAGCGTTATGAATTGAACTTGGAACGCTTGCAGCTGGCGGCACTTTGGAAAATTTGCCTGGAGGCATGGCCGGGAGATAAGCCTGCGCTACAGCTTGCGGGGCAGCAATATGGGCTTTTACAAAAAGATCAGGTTCACTGGGCAGGTCTAATTGAGAGCTTTATGGCTTCGGTCGAAAATCTGGATGCCGTCTGAATTTTTCAGGCAGCGGCCTTAGCAAACACAGTGTGCTGCCAATAAAATTGGAAGGTTTCTACCTACTACTAACCCCATACTTCCAATAAATTACACCGTAATGGACTGGCTACTTGGCACCCACCCTAATAGAACCGGCCGGGTGCCAATCTGTTTACAAAGTATTAGGAGCGCCTATTCGCCACGGTGACCCTCTGTGGAAAACAGGCTATTGGCCGGTGTAGTTGGCGTAATCGATGGTGCTGGTGGAGTTTGCTCCAGTGGTTTTTGCTGCTCATCAGATGCCAGGTTCTTTGCTTCTTCAGTGGGTTTTTCCTGAATTTTGCTTTCACTGGGTGCGGCTTGCTTGGGTTTTTCCTGTTGCGGCTTTCCTTCTTTGGCCTTTACCTGCTCAGGTTTAGCAACTTCAGAAGTTTTTGTCGCTGTTGCGGCTTTAGGTTGGGTAGCTTTCTTGCTGGCGGGTTTTGCTACTTTTTGCTTGCTCGCGGTGGTAGTTTTTACCGGCTTGGTAGCGGTTTTCTTTGTGCTACTAACTGCTGCCTTCTTTGATGGTTTAGCAGTGCTCGTCTTTTTCGCAGCAGCTTTCTTTTCGCTGGCCTTTGCTGCTACCGTCTTTCTCGTAGATTTTGCCGTGCCAGCTTTTACAGACTTACCAGAGGTTTTACTAGTGGCTTGCTTAGTGGCGGTGGGTTTTTTCGCCTTAGGTTGAATCTTAAGCAGCTCTTTTTCCGTTTTAGCTGCGACTTTACGTACGGTTTCCGCCGCTTTGAGCTCTGCTTTGGCTCTGGCTTGCAGATACTTGGCGTCGGCAGCAGCTTGCTTAGCCTGTTGAAATACCTCGTTAAATTTCTCTACATTGCTTTTAGCGGTTTCCACACGCTTTAGAGCTGCGGGCGTCTTGGTGGTTTTCGCCTTAGCGCGGGCTTCACCCAGCTTGTCCTTTGCCTTACTCAGCTTGTCTTTTGCTGAGGTCAGGTTTTTTCCGGCCTTGAGTACCGCTTTACCGGCATCGGTGATTTTCTTATTGCGGGCTTTGTCCAGTTTTGCGGCGAGTTTGGAAATTTGTGCTTCCAGCTCTGCAACCGGATTGACAGCTTTTGGTTTGGCAGCCATGAGTAAATGTCCTGACGTTTATTATCGATTGGCACTTCCGGATAGTGCGCTCTTCTTCCTTTAAATACGATGGATACCGCTCTAGCAAGAGATATGCGCACCGCGCACTGCCCCAAACTGAAAAGCACTTCAAACAGTCCAGAACAATAACCGGTTACTGGCCGATAATAGCGCTGTTTTTAAAAAAAATGTATGCCGTGTACTGCGAAAAAAGCGTTGTCTGCAGATTTTTTGTGAAGCGGCTGGAACCTGCAAGGGGAATGTGGTGTCCTGCACAGTGTGCGCGTCATCAGTATGCACTGGGAGTCGCCTTGGGTTAGACTTGGGCGCACTGGCGGAAACTGTGCGCCTGGTGGCTTAGGGCCGGAACAGAGTTGCTTGAAATACCGCTGTTGGCGTTGGACCAAGGTCAAGCGCGAATCTATAAACGCAATACGGACAAAGAGACAACACCCATGAATAAATACCCTTTGGCTGCAGCAATTGCCCTTGGCCTGGCGCTGACCGGCTGTAACGAACAGGGACAGAAGCAGGAAAAAGAAGTTGCCCTGGACACTCAGGAGAAGAAGGTCAGCTACATCATTGCCGAAGATATGGCTAAGCGCCTAAAGGCTCAAGATGTGCAGCTGGATCCCAAAGTGGTTGCGATGGCACTGAACGACGTTGCCAGTGGCCGCGAGGATCGCTTGTCCGATGAAGAAAAGCAGCAGACTATTGCCGCTTTCCAGGAGCAGATGCAGAAGAAACAGCAGGAAATGCTGGCTCAGCAGGAGAAAGAATTTAAAGAGAGCGCCGACAAAAATATGCAGGAAGGCAAGACTTTCCTCGAAGAGAACGCGAAGAAAGATGGTGTAGTCACCACTGATTCTGGCCTGCAGTATAAAGTGATTAAAGAGGGTAGCGGCAGCAAGCCAAGCGCTACCAGCACCGTTGAAGTTGATTACAAAGGTACCCTGATTAACGGTGAGGAGTTCGACAGCTCTTACGCGCGCGGTGAGCCGGTTCAGTTTCCGGTAAACGGGGTAATCAAGGGCTGGACAGAAGCTCTGCAACTGATGAAAGAAGGCTCCAAGTGGGAACTTTATATCCCCTCTGAGCTTGCTTACGGTCCCGGTGGTGCAGGCGGTAAAATTGGCCCCAATGCCACTCTGATTTTTGAAGTGGAACTGCACAAAGCAAATGTTGCTGGTGATGAGGGTTCCGAGAAAAAAGAAGAAAAGAAAGAAGAAGCTCCATCTGAATAATCTGACTTTTCGAACTTTACTGAAAAAGGGCGCCAATAGGCGCCCTTTTTTTGTGCTTGAATTTATTTCGCTTGGCTACCTGGTTTTATTTAAAGATTAAATGCATTCGCAGATATATTCCGGCTAACTGGTCGTCAGCCGGCGAGTGAAGGCGAGCAGAAAATAGGAGTCCCTGGGCAAAGAAAAATTGCATGCAACAGGAGGTGGTTGTGCTAAGCAATCCGATTTTTGTGAGCGGTGTGTAACAGGGCGATCATTCTGTCTTCGGAGCTAAAGCGGGTTTCTAGCGCCTCTCCCAGTTCGGACAGATCCGGTGCCAGGCTGGAAAGATCGTCCGTCTCCAGATATTTATCGTTGAAATCAACGGCGATATCTGTAGTTCTATCGATATCATCGTAGAGTTCACAGGCTTTTTGCAGACCTTGTTTATCATCGAAGGCCTGCCCCTCACGCATCAGTTGTTCATAGACCTCAAAATGACCGGCCGACACATAGTCCACCAGCAGCTGGCACAGCTGACGGACACGGTCTTCGGTTTCAGGGTCATCCTCGCTGAATTCCTTTTTTTCGGAGAGGTGGTAGAAACTCACTAATAGGTTTTGTCGTGACTGAAGCCAGCGGTCAATAATTTCGCTGACACCACCCCAGCGCTCCCGCGCCGACTTGCAATTTTCCAGCATCGCCAAGATGTCCTTTTGTTACTGTTGCTGCAGTGGCAGCTTATTAGCTTTTTGCTGATCTCGAAGGCCCTTAGGAAGATAGGAGATTCCCCCGCCGGCAGCAAGGAGTCAGGCGCAAAGTACGTCAGAATGCTGTGACGGCTGTGTGAATTTCACTGCTCGCGTCGGCAGGTGACTCAGGGGGCGATAATTAGCGGTAACAATAGCGCGCTTAAGGCGCCACAGAGCCCCATAGCGAGGGCGGCGCAGGCACCGCAAAGTGCGCTGATTTCCAGTGCGCGTGCCGTACCCACAGCATGGGCATTGATGCCGAGCACCACCCCGAGAATCCGCTCGTCGCGAATACCCAGGCGGCGTACCAGCGGCGGCCCAGCCAGGGCTCCGAATACTCCAGTGAGCACCACAATTGCCGCGGTTAAGCTTAAGGTTGCGTGAATCTTTTCAGCCAGTGCCAGTGCGATGGGTGTGGTAATGGATTTTCCACTAAGGGCGAGTAGTACAGACTTCCCCATTCCGAGTAAAAGTGCGATCCCCACGGCAACCGCGGGGGCTAACAGGGCTCCGATGGCGATGGTTACCAGCAGAGGCCAGCCAGCGCGGCGAATCACTGTCAGGTTTTGTTTCAGCGGTACGGCCAGCGCGACTACGGCCGGACCCAGTAAGACGTAGAGTAAACCGCTGGCATCCTGGTAGTCGCGGTAGGGGATATCCAGGCTATAGAGAGCTGCGAAAACTAGCAGACTTGCGGTGATTATCGGGTGTAGCAGTACCGTACCCGTGCGTCGGTACAGCAGCACCCCAAACCAGAAGGCACCACAACTCAATGGCAGGGCAAACAGCGGGCTGTGTAGTAACTCACTACTCATTGTTGTGCACTATATCGGTTTTTCTGAGTAGGCGGCGCAGCAACAGAGTGCATAGCGTAAGGCTGATCAGGGTGCCAAAAAGAATTGCGGCGAGCAGGCCCAGCCAATCGGATAAGGAGAGATCGCGCAGAAAGAAGACCCCAGTGGCGGCGGGTAAAAATAGCAGCGGCAGTAAAAAGAGCAGCTGTGCACTGACTTTTGCCAGGCCGCGGGGCACGCTGCCGTAGACCATTAGGCCCACCAGTAGCAGCAACATCCCCACTACAGTACCGGGCACCGGTAGGGCGAGCGCCTTTCCGATCAGGCTACCGAGCCGTTCGCAGCCAAACAGGATTGCGATACCGAGCACCCAATGGGCTAGCTCGCGTGGGGATGGTGCTGTCATTGGCAAAGGGCGGCTCCGCTGAGCCGCGGTTTAGTGTCCGGTTGATTCAGGCTTTGCGAAATGCCTGCCAGCCGCCAAATAGGATCAGTCCGGCAAAACCGATAGCGGACCAGCCGGGGATACTGAGGCCCATCATGGTCCATTGGACTTCGGCGCAGTTGCCGTCGCCGGTGAGCAGTGCCTTTAGGACATCGGCCATAGGAAAGACCTCCATCATGTAGCTGACGCTGGGTCCGCAGGCGGGCACCTGGCCCTCCGGCAGGCTCTGCAGCCACAGCTGGCGCCCGGCAAAATAGAGGCCGCCCAGAGCCCAAATGGAAACCAGCAACCCATAAACGCGCCGGCCGATCGTTGCAGGATTGTGCAGGAAGGCTATGAGAGAGACCAGTCCAATGCCAAGTAACATCACCCGCTGGGTAATACACAGCTTGCAGGGCTCCAGGCCCCGAGCGTACTCCAGATAAAAGGCGGAGCCGAGCAAAAAGACGACAATTAGAAATACCAACAGAAAGGTAATGCGCGGGTTGGGTAAGGTCATGGTTTATCGGATCCTGAATAGTGCTGCCGAAAGCGCTGGGCTTCGAGATTCAAGTCGGTTAGTAGTTTATTGAAATTGTTTTCCAGTTTTGCCCGCCCGCTACTGAGCTCAGGCAGTATTTCCTGCAGCGCAACCGGTTGGCGCAGGCGCTGACCTACCCGCTCCAGGGTGAGGCCGATGATGCGTTCCTCGCGGTAACTCTGCAGTAATTTAATTTGCTCGGCACGGGCCATAAATGCCCGTGCCTGCGGCGGAATATACCGGCTGTGGCTGCGAAAGTCTCTCCAGCACTGGTCGCAAAATTCTTCCAGGCTCTGTGGATGCCACTCCTGCCAATGCTGTGCCAACAGATGGTCGAACCAGATATCCAGTGCGATACCGGCATAGCGGCGCCAGCTGGGGTCCAACTGCGCCAGGGCCTCACGATAAGAGGCATTGCTGTCGGTGCTGGCATCAATGCGGCGGTGCAGTTTGATACCGGCCTCAATGGCCTCCGGCCGCTCGCCTTTGAGTGGACCCTTCACAAAATCTCCGAGTAGCCCACCCAAGCGCCAGCGGGTGTCGGGACCAGAAAGCAGCAGGTGGGCGAGATAGTTCATGCGCTCAATCCCTATGGGGCGGATATCCGGACCCTGCGCCGGTGCTCTGTGTTGCCAGGGCTAGCCCTGGCAACACATATATTGCGCGTAGTAGTGGCTGAGGAATTCCTCGAAGGAGCCCTTGTCTTCCGCTTCCACGCGCTTTTGTCTGAGCAGGGACTCCTCGGCTTCACGAGAGAAATCCCGCACCGACTCGCTGTCGAGAGGGCGCTCGAGAAAGTAGCGGCGATGTTGCTCGGCTTTGTGCATAGCCCAATGGTAGAAGTTCAGGTTTTGCTCCTGCATTTCCGCCAGGATCTGCTGGGCTGGGGTGGGTATCTCCCCTTTGACCTTGGCGCGCTGAACTCCTACGGCACTGCGGTACTGGTCGCCGCCCCAAGCGCTGTCGAGCAACTCGGCTACAGTATCCACCTCCCCGAGTAGCTGGGAAGCCCACTCACTGAGCTGCCGCTCGCTTCCGTTGCAGCGCAGCTTGAGGCCGGGCTCGTGGCCGCGATAGACGATACGCTGTTGGTTTTCCTGGGTCGAACGGTAATCGACCTCATCGGTCTCGGGGCTCTCTGTCAGCAGGCAGTGCAACAGGAAGCTGTCGATAAAGCGCATTTGTTGCGCATCAATGCCCAGCGGCATAAACGGGTTCAGGTCGAGGCAGCGCACCTCGATATATTCGACTCCGCGATTATCTAGTGCCGCCAGGGCGGTCTCGCCGCGTTTGGCGGGATTCTTTGGCCTGATCGGTGAATAGAATTCATTTTCGATTTGCAGCACGCCGGCGGAAAGCTGCTGATACTGTCCATCGCTATCCTTGACTCCGAGCTCGTTGTAGGGGCCATAGGGCCGGCTAATCGCTGAACAGAGCGTGGACAGGTAGCTACGCAAGTTGTTGTAGCAAACCACCAGAGACTGCTGCACTTCGCTGTTGTAGCCCAGGTCGCCCATGCGCAGGGAGGTGGCGAAGGGAGCGTGTAGGGTGTGACCGTCGCCGTTAAAAGCTTCGAGCTTATGCTGGCGTCCTTCGACAAAAGAGGAACACACCGCAGGTGCGGCTCCAAACAGGTAGATCAGCAGCCAGTAGTTGCGGCGGAAATTACGGATCAGGTCGAAGTAGCGGCGGGTCTTGAATTCGCACAGGGCTTCACTGCTGCCTTCGAACTCGTGCAGCCACAGCCAGAATTCATCCGGCAGAGAAAAATTGTAGTGGATACCGGCGATGGTCTGCATGGCGCGGCCGTAGCGCAGGCCGAGTCCCAGCCGATAAATGGTCTTCATAGTGCCGCTATGGGAATCTCCGTAGCGGGCCACCGGGATATCGCTATCGGCGCCGATAACACAGGGCATGCTGTTGACCCACAGGCGTTCGTCTCCGATCTGGCTGTAGGTAAAGCGATGAATGCGGTCGAGAATCCGCAGGGCTTCCTCCGGGGTAGCCACCGGAGGGGTAATAAATTCCAGCAGCGCCTCAGAAAAATCGGTGGTGATGCTCTCGTGGGTCAGCGCGGAGCCCAGTGTCTGCGCGTGTGGCGTTTGCGCCAGGGTGCCGTCGTGGGCGACCCGCAGACTCTCTTTTTCCAGGCCGCGACGTATGCCCTTGAGCAGTTGCACGGGTTTGGCCTGGGATAGGGCAGCCAGGTGGGGAATAGGCACTCGAATCTCCTTGGTACTACCGGAACTCTTTCTTGTTGTCGCCGTTGGGGCTACTTGTGCCGGTGCTAAAAGAATCTCCGCTCAGGCGGCAGACTCCGATTCCGATTTGTGCTCGCCGGGTTGTGCGGGCGTCTCATCCGGGGTTTGTGCTGGCGCGACCTCAGGAGCCTGTTCCGGGGCCACTTCCGGCTCTGGCTGTGGTTCCAGCTCGGTGGGCTCTGCAGCCGGGATCTCCTCTGGTACACCGGGCTCGATCTCCGGATCCTCGGGCGCCGAAGATTGCTCAGCCAGGGCTTCTTCCGGTATCAGTGGCTGGGCTTTGGGGTTCAGCGCACACTGCAGCAATTCGATACGCAAGCCGACATCACGGGTATTGGCCTCGAACATCTGGTTGATGGCGACATCTTTATGCTCGCTGCGAAACAGTTTGTTGGGCTCGCGGCCATCAAGCCATTCGCCGCTTTTGCTCAGGAACTGCTGGTGCTGGTTTGTCAGCACATACACGTGACTCATTGTGTTGGGCAACTTTGATGCTGTGACAGAAAGGCAGTTTAGCGACGGGTGCTTTATGGCTCAAGAAGTCTGTGGGGGTGAAAGCGGCAAACGCCCGCCCCGGGAGGATAAGGCGGGCTGCTAGGGACGAATTAACCGGCCCTAGAGTGTTTGCAGCGGGTAGTTTTCGGGGTAAGGCAGGCGGGCACAGCCGCTGTCTACCGCTGCGCGCGCTACTGCGGCGGCAACCTCCGGAAGCAGGCGTGGATCCGTGGGTTTGGGCAAGATATAACTTGGGCCAAAGCTCAGTTCTACCCCGCCGTAGCCCTCGCGTACCGAGTCCGGCACCGGTAAATGGGCGATCTTACGGATGGCTTCAATTGCGGCCAGCTTCATCTCTTCATTGATACGCGCCGCACGCACATCCAGCGCGCCACGAAATATGAAGGGAAAGCAGAGTACATTGTTGACCTGGTTGGGGTAATCCGAGCGCCCGGTAGCCATGATCAGGTCGTCGCGTACGCTGTGGGCCAGCTCTGGTTTGATCTCCGGATTTGGATTTGAGCAGGCGAATACCACTGGCTTCGGCGCCATGCGCTGCAGCTGTTCGGCGGAGAGCAGATCTGGGCCCGATACTCCGAGGAATACATCGGCACCGGTGATAGCGTCATCGAGGGTGCGCATATCAGTATCCCGCGCCCACTCACCTTTATAAGCATTGATATCGGTGCGGCCGGAGTGAATTACCCCACGGCTGTCGAGCATGGTGATTTGATCTTTGCGTGCGCCGGCGGCCAGCAGCAGTTTGCAGCAAGCGGTGGCGGCGGCACCAGCTCCAAGGCACACCATGCGCACGTCGCTGATTTTCTTTCCCTGGATCTCCAGGGCATTCAGCATGCCGGCAACGGTCACAATTGCAGTGCCGTGCTGGTCGTCGTGGAATATGGGTATTGGGCAGCGCTCAATCAGTGCCTCTTCAATATGGAAGCACTCAGGCGCTTTAATATCTTCGAGATTGATGCCGCCGAAGGTATTGGCGATGGCGGCAACTGTCTGAATAAACTGCTCCGGGCTGTTGACGTCCACTTCGATATCCACCGAGTTGATATCGGCGAAGCGCTTGAACAGTAGTGACTTGCCCTCCATCACCGGCTTGGAGGCCAGTGGGCCCAGGTTACCGAGGCCGAGGATGGCGCTGCCGTTGGAAATGACCGCCACCAGGTTGCCTTTGCCGGTATAGCGATAGGCGGCCTCTGGGTCCTTGGCAATTTCACGCACAGGTTCCGCCACACCGGGACTATAGGCCAGCGACAGGTCCTCCTGAGTTTCAGCGGGGGTGGTCAGCTCGACTGAAAGTTTGCCGGGGCTGGGGAGTGCGTGGTAATCGAGCGCTGCCTGGCGCAATGAATCCGTCATTTGGGGGCTGTTCTCTCGAAAACGGGGGGCGACACTTCAGGCGTCATCCCGGTTACTGCGGGTTTCAGAGAATAACCGAGGGGTGCTTGCAGTCACAAGCGCACAGAGGCAATGAAACAGCTACTTATTACTATTTTGCCCTTAACATCTGGCCAAATTCAGGATGATCAGCCGTCTAATATTCAATTTGAAGGATAAATTTACTGCTAATAACGAATATATTAAGCGATACAAATCGATTTCGCCCCAGCGCTCTGGATCTGTGCAGAGCGCTGAATTTGCAGCACAAAAAAGGGCGCCGTGGAAAATTCCAGGGCGCCCTTTCTGAAGTACCAAAGTACCTCTTTATTCGGATTACTTGCCGATGCGGCTGCCGAAACGCTTCTTGAAGCGGTCCACGCGTCCACCGGTAGTAGCCTGCTTCTGCTTGCCGGTGTAGAAGGGGTGGCACTGGGAGCAGACGTCGATCTGCAGGTCTTTGCCCAGGGTGGAGCGGGTCTTAACAACATTACCGCAGGAGCAAGTAGCGGTGATGTCGGTGTAGTTAGGATGGATATCTGCTTTCATGATTGCCTCTTTCCGAAACCGCCACTCGATCTGTTGCCGGGCACGGCATCGTCGTTGGAGCAGGAACCGGATTGGTTCCAGGCTGATTAAAAAGTCGGCGCATACTATCAGATTAGCGCCGGGGTTCAAGCCCAAATACAAGGCCGGGTAATGGTGTTATTCCGCGGCGGCGATAAGTTGCTGCAGAGCCTGCAGGTGCTTGTTCAGCGCCTCTCGCCCGCTCTCAGTGAGGCGATACCAGGTGACGGGTTTACGCTCTACAAAGTCTTTGCGCAGAGCAATATAGCCCTGCTCTTCCAAGCGGCGCAGCTGTGCGCCGAGGTTGCCATCGGTTACCTGCAACTGCTCCTTGAAAAGAGAGAAGCTGATTTCCTCGTATTTCGCTAGTATCACACAAATCGCGAGGCGTACCCGGTGTTCGAGGACCGGGTCCAAGTCCGCAAGGGCTTTCATTGCGCCGCTCCATTAGTTTGCCTGGCCCGCTGTACCAGGCCGGTCCAAACAAGTCCACAGCCGATCGCCAGGCCGCTCAGTACCCAGGCGTAGGGCGGTGTCAGCAAAATGATCAGCAGGTAACTGGCCAGCATCAATATACCGCTGTAGAGCAGTGGGCGGATCAGGTGGATACCGGCGAGGCTATAGGAGAGTCCGGCTAAAAGCAGAAATTGCTCCGGGCCAGCGGCGTTGGGCTTGGCGATCATTGTGGCCAATATCAACAGGAAACCGATCCCAGTTACCAGCCAGTGCCAACCATACTTGCGACCAAAGGTACTGTTATTGATGCCAGTGCAGCGTGCTGTTCGCTCGCCCAGCCACCAGCTGAACAGTCCGCCGGCGGTACTCGCCACCAGGAAGTAATACACGGTGAGTTGCGGGGCCAGGTCCGCCAAAGCGAATCCGATAAAAATTAGTAGTCCCCACAAGAAATAGAGTGATGGGATGCCGTTCTCCACTTGGTTACTGCGCACGGCATCGCTGACAAAATCCAGGCTGTCTTTGAGTTTTTCCATATCGGTCATGGCTGTCTTCCTTGCTAACTTAGTGAACTCTAAATATTAGAGTTGATTTATAGAGTACTCTGAATTTTAGAGTTGGCAAGTAAAATTTGCAGTCTCTGTACCTTGTCGTAACAGCCAGTACACTAGCGCCTTTTACCGAGGTTATTGGGGGCGGGGTGCAGCAGACGGTACCAAAGACAGTGCAACAGGGAGTTATCCTGCGGTTGGCGGTGCCAGTGCCACTGCGGCGTCTCTTCGATTATCTGCCCCCGGAGGGCCTCAATCCCGCTGAATTGAAACCCGGCCAACGCTTGTGGGTACCTTTTGCTGGGCGCAAATTGGTAGCCGTGTTGGTGAAGGTAGTGCTGGAGTCGCCGCAGGCACAGCTGAAACCGGCGCAGGAACTGATTGATAGCAAAGCCCTGTTCGACAGTGGCGCGCGCAAACTTCTCAACTGGATCGCCGACTATTACCAGGCCCCGGTTGGAGAGGTTTACGCCGCCGCCCTGCCCGCCGCGTTGCGCAAGGGCAAGCCGGCTGATCATTGGGCTGAGCAGTGGTTGCAACTCACTACCGAGGGCAAGGGGCTACCGGAATCTGCACTGGCGCGGGCGCCCAAGCAGCAGGCCCTGTTGCAACAATTACTGCGCGCCGGCCAGCAGAGCCGCACCTACCTGAAAACCCAGGGGCATACTCCGGCGGTGATTCGCGCCTTGCAGGAGCGCCAACTGGTGGAGTGGGTCTCGGGTCCTACGGTGCCGCCGCCGATGCCGGCTGCGGAGGCCACTCCGCCACCGCAGCTGAATAGTGAGCAGCAGCAGGTACTCGCTGCGGTAGATTGCAGTTGCTTTTCCGCCACCTTGTTAGAAGGCACCACTGGCAGTGGCAAGACCGAGGTCTACCTGCGGTTAATGGAGCGGGTTCTGGCCGAAGGGCGCCAGGCCTTGTTGTTGGTGCCGGAAATCGGTCTCACTCCGCAGACCTTGCGGCGCATCGCCGCGCGCTTTCCCGAGCACAGTATCGCCGCCCTGCACTCGGGGCTGGCCGAGGGCGAGCGTGCCCAATCGTGGCTCGCCGCCTCTGAGGGCCAAGCGGATATCGTTATTGGCACCCGCTCGGCAATTATGACGCCACTGCCGAGACTCGGTGTGGTGTTAGTAGATGAGGAACACGACGCTTCATTTAAGCAACAGGATGGTGTGCGCTATTCCGCCCGTGACCTGGCGGTGGTTTTGGCGCGCAACAGTGATGTGCCGGTGCTGCTGGGTTCTGCAACGCCTTCCCTGGAAACCTTGCACAACGCCCTTAATGGTCGCTATCAACATTTGCGCATGCGCCAGCGCGCCGGCGATGCGCGCCCGCCGCAGATCCACGTGGTGCCGACCCTACGCGAGCCCTTGGAAGAGGGTTTTTCGCCTCAGGTTTTACGTCATATCGGCGAGACACTGGCTCGCGGAGAGCAAGTGCTGGTGTTTATTAACCGGCGTGGCTTTGCACCGGCACTCAACTGTGATGATTGCGGCTGGATTGCCGACTGTCCGCACTGTTCCAGTAAACTCACCATGCACCGACGCCAGCGCCAGCTGCGTTGTCACCACTGTGATTATCGCCGCCCCCTGGTGGATACTTGTCCGCAGTGCCACAGCCGCTCAATCTCTGCCCTGGGAGGCGGCACCGAGCGCAGCGAAGAGTTGCTGGCGCGGCGCTTTGCCGATTACCCGGTAATTCGCGTTGACCGGGATACCACCACCAGTAAGCAGGCTCTCGATCGCTTGCTGGCGCCGGCCCGCGATGGCGAACCCTGTCTGTTACTGGGCACTCAGATGCTGGCCAAGGGGCACCATCTACCGAGGGTGACCCTGGTGGTGATCCAGGATGCCGATGGCGGCTTGTTCAGTGCCGATTTTCGCGCGCCCGAGCGCACAGGCCAGTTGCTTGAGCAGGTGGCGGGGCGCGCCGGGCGCGGCAGCTTGAGTGGCCGCGTATTGGTGCAGAGCCGCTTCCCGGAGCATCCGCTGCTGCAAATGTTGTTGGAAAAAGGCTACGGGACTTTTGCGCGCCAGCTGTTGCGCGATCGTGCGGTGGCACAGCTGCCTCCGACCCACGCCATGGCACTGGTGCGGGCCGAGTGTGAGGAGCCCGCCTGGGCCGAGGAATTTCTGCATAATGCACGCCTATTTATGCAATCCCTAGTGCCGCCCTCACCCCAGTTGCAATATCTGGGTCCGGTGCCGGCGCTGCTTGAGCGCAAATCTGGTCGCTACCGTTTTTATGTTCAGGTGACCGCACAAAATCGCGCCCAGTTACAACCCCTGCTGGCCCGGGTATGTGCCTGGGCCGAGAGCAATAAGAATCGCCGCTTGCGCTGGGCGGTGGACATGGATGCGCAGGAATTGTCGTGAATTTTGCGAGAGAGCAATGCCCTTGTGTAAATTGGCGGTACAATTTGCCCGCTGAGTAGACTATCCAGGGAAGAATTCCACCATGAGCCGTCGCAACACGAAACGCCGCAGCAAAAGTGCCTCGGGCAAACCCGCATGGGTGTGGTTTGTACTGGGCAATGCCGTGGGTGGCTTTGCGGTGTTCTTGCTGCTGCAGTTCGGTGTGGCCGGCAATGGCAAAGGTGCCGCTGGTGACAGAGCTCCGGCAACCAAACCGACGGCGCAGGCGCCGTCAGAACCGCGCTTTGATTTCTATACCATGCTCAAGGAAAACGAAGTTTCGGTACCGCCACCCAAGGTGGCCAAGCCCGCCATTCGTGGAGAGTCTTCCTCCAATAAACAAGGGGCTGCTGATAAGGTCAAAGCGCAGGTTTATATCTTGCAGGCCGCCTCTTTCCGCGAGGCGGCGGAAGCCGAGCGCCTGCGCGCCCAGCTCACCCTGGCCAATCTGGATGTCAAAGTGGAGTCTGCCAGTGATAGCCGCGGCACTTGGCATCGGGTCTTGGTTGGCCCCTTTGACAACCGCTCGCGCATGGCCAAAGCCCGCCAGGTTCTGGCAGAACATCGCCTGATGCCGCTGGTATTGAAGCGACCTGCAAATTAAATCAACCGCTGGATTCCTCGTCTGGCGCCGCCAGTTTGCCCAGCAGACTTTTTATTACCGGTCTGATCAGTGGCGGCAATCCCAGGGAAATTATCCAGGCCAGTAACCAGGCCCGGCCCCATATCGGCAGAAATCCTTCGCTGAATCCCTGGTGGGAGTAGGTAATCGCCCCAGAGATTACTCCCGACATCACGCAGGTCATAACCAGGGTGAAAAGCGGCTTGAAGTAGCGGGAGGGAAGCAGAGCCAAGAGGCGAATCCGCAATGGATGACGGGTTCTCAGTATAGCAATTGGCCCTTCTCTTATTGAAATCGGTGCGTCCCGTCCTCACTTATCTAATCTGACTAATTTTCCCGGCGTGTAAGGCAACAGGCCTTGCACAGCCACAGTACACGCGTAATCCGAGAGGTCTCCATTGGAACAGTATCGCGGAACCACCATTTTATCCTGTCGCCGCAACGGCAAAGTTGTGATTGGCGGCGACGGCCAGGTGTCTCTGGGCAACACCATTATGAAAGGCAATGCGCGCAAGGTGCGCCGACTTTATAAAGATAAGGTTATCGCTGGTTTTGCCGGTGGCACCGCCGATGCCTTCACCCTGTTTGAGCGTTTTGAAGCCAAGCTGGAAGCCCACGGTGGCCAGCTGACCCGCGCTGCGGTGGAGCTGGCCAAAGACTGGCGCACAGACCGCGCCCTGCGTCGCCTGGAAGCTCTATTAGCGGTGGCAGATGACAGCGCTAGTTTGATTGTGACTGGCAACGGCGATGTGATTCAGCCGGAAGATGACCTGATTGCTATCGGTTCCGGCGGCCCCTTTGCCCAGTCGGCAGCGCGCGCGCTGCTCGACAATACCGATATGGACGCGCGCTCGATCGTTGAGCAGGGCTTGAAAATTGCCGGTGATATCTGCGTCTACACCAACCACAACAACACTATCGAAGAATTGACTTACTGACCGGGCGCTCTCAGAAAAAGCGCCTGAGTCCAGCGGGCTGCAACCTGGCCCGCACAACCGTTTTGCAGGAATTTGTATGTCCCAGATGACCCCCCGTGAAATCGTCCATGAACTCGATCGCCACATTGTTGGCCAGCAGGATGCCAAACGCGCGGTAGCGATTGCGCTGCGCAACCGCTGGCGCCGTATGCAGGTGAGCGAGGATCTTCGCGCCGAAATTACCCCGAAGAATATTCTGATGATCGGCCCCACCGGTGTGGGTAAAACCGAAATCGCGCGCCGTCTGGCAAAGCTTGCCAATGCGCCTTTCATTAAGGTCGAAGCGACTAAGTTCACCGAAGTGGGCTATGTGGGTCGCGATGTAGAATCTATCGTGCGTGATCTTGTCGAGATGGCAGTGAAGCAGGAGCGCGAACTGGCTATGGCTGGCGTGCAACAGCGTGCTATGGATGCGGCCGAGGAACGCATTCTCGACGCCCTGCTGCCACCTGCGCGTTCGGCTGAGCCCAACGACAAGGATTCCAGCACCCGCCAGCTGTTCCGCAAGAAGCTGCGCGAGGGCGACTTGGATAGTAAGGAAGTGGAAATTGATATGGCCGCCGCGCCTATGGGTGTGGAGATTATGGCTCCTCCGGGGATGGAGGAAATGACCAACCAGCTGCAGGGCATGTTCTCGAATATGTCCCAGGGCAAGACGCGCAAGCGCAAGCTGCCGGTCAAGCAGGCGTTGAAACAGCTTACCGATGAGGAAGCCGCCAAGCTGGTGAACGATGAAGATATCAAAACCCGTGCGATTCGCGCTGCCGAACAAAACGGTATCGTTTTTATCGATGAGATCGACAAGGTGGCCAAGCGCCAGGAGAGCGGCGGTGCCGATGTCTCCCGTGAAGGGGTGCAGCGCGACCTGTTGCCACTGATCGAAGGCAGCACCGTCAACACCAAGTACGGCATGATCAAGACAGACCATATTCTGTTTATCGCTTCCGGTGCCTTCCACCTGTCCAAGCCCTCAGACCTGATTCCCGAGCTGCAGGGGCGTATGCCGATCCGCGTGGAGCTGAGCTCGCTGACTTCCGCGGACTTTGAGCGTATTCTCACCGAACCCTCCGCGTCTCTGACCGAACAGCAGAAGGCTTTGCTGGCTACAGAGGGTCTGGAACTGCAATTTACCGAAGACGGCATTCGCCGTATCGCTGAAGTGGCTTACGAAGTGAATGAACGCACAGAGAATATCGGTGCACGCCGCTTGCATACGGTACTGGAGCGCCTGCTGGAGGAAGTTTCCTTCGATGCCGGCGACGGCGACAAGTCTCTCAAAGTGGATGCGGCTTATGTGGACAGCCACCTGGGTGAATTGAGTAAAAACGAGGACCTTTCGCGTTTTATCCTGTAAATGAAACTGCAAAAAATCCGTTTAAATCGCGCAGAGAAAAACCTACTGCTGGTGTACACCGACGCTGAATACACCCTGCCGGCAGAGTATCTGCGTGTCTATTCCCCCAGCGCTGAAGTGCGCGGCCACGGCAATAGCCCCGCCCTGCTGGTGGATGGAAAAATCCATGTGGGTATCGACAGGGTCGAAGCTGCCGGTCGTTACGGTCTGAAAATCGATTTCGATGACGGCCACGACACCGGCATTTACACCTGGGAATACCTGCGTGAACTAGCCGAAAAACACACCGCCAACTGGGAGGCCTACCTGGAGCGCTTGCGCGCGGCGGGCAAGGGGCGCGACCCGGATGAAAGTGTGGTGAAATTTATCGGTTAGCTGCCAAGTGCGCCCTCCAGTGGCGCACTTTCCCTCCCTCACAAAGTATTAAAAAAGCGAGGAAAAACAATAATTTCCCGCATTATTTCGCAATACTGTAACAATTATGTGGCTGTCTTTTTGCAGTTGTAACAAGCGTACAAATCTTTATGACAAAGAAAACGAGATGTTAATCGGCGCGTAATTCTTTTGTCATATTTCCGGACTCTAATGCTCGCCAAATTCACGAGTTCCGGAGGCCCACCGTGGCAAAAAAACTTGCCCGCGCACTCAGCGCCTTTTGTTTGATTCCTCTCGCTTCCGCGGTTTCCGCCGCGAGCCTGCCCGATTACCAAACTAAGAGTGAATGGTTTACCGAGGCGTCCGATCGCCTGGAAGAACGCGTTTCTCTTACCCGTGAAGCCAAAACTGCAAAAAACGTCATCCTATTTGTTGGCGATGGCATGGGGATTTCCACCCTGACCGCAGCCCGTATCTTCGAGGGCCAGCGCCGCGGTGAACCCGGTGAAGAGAACAGTCTTTCTTTTGAGGAGTTTCCTCACAGTGCCCTGATCAAAACCTACAACACTAACCAGCAGACCCCCGACTCCGCCGGCACCATGACAGCCATGATGACCGGGGTGAAAACTCGCGCTGGTATGATCAATGTGGATGGCAAGGGCTTAGTGGCTGACTGTGCTGCGAGTAAGGAGCTGGGTTTGAATAGCTTCCTTGAGATGATGGAGAGCCGCGGCAAGGCTACCGGCATTGTCTCTACCGCACGCCTCACCCACGCTACTCCAGCAGCCACTTATGCACATAGCGCCAGCCGCAAGTGGGAACACACGGCCGATGAGGGCTGTACCGATATCGCTACACAAATGGTGGAAATGAATATCGGCGATGGCATGGAAGTCATGCTCGGTGGTGGCCGCAACTACTTTACACCGGTGGCCGAGGGTGGCCTGCGTGAAGACGAGCGCAATCTAACAGGTGAATGGCTGCTGCGCTATGACGGTGAGCAGAATGCGGTCTACGTCGAAAATGGTTTCGAACTATCGGCAGTGGATATCGCTAAAACAGATAAGCTGCTGGGTCTCTTTACCGAAGATCACATGAGCTACGATGCTGACCGCATCGCCAAGAACAGCGAAGAGCCCAGTATCGTCGAGATGACCACCACCGCTATCGATATGCTGCAAAAGGATGAAGACGGCTTCTTCCTGATGGTGGAATCCGGCCGAGTCGATCACGCTCACCATTCCGGTAACGCCTATAACGCGCTGAATGAAGCGATCGAGTTATCTGACGCGGTCAAGGCAGCGCTACAAAAAGTGAATCTGGAAGAAACCCTGATCCTGGTGACTGCTGACCACAGCCACGTAATGAATATGGCGGGCTATCCCACCAGAGGTAACCCTATTCTGGGCAAGGTGATCGGCAACGATGACAGCGGTGCGCCAAATCAGGCCGTCTCCCTGGCCGAGGACAATAAGCCTTACACTACCCTGACTTACACCAATGGGCGCGGCTTCGCCTATGTGGATTCAGGTGAAAACACCGATGCGGACAAGCGCGATAACTATGATATCGCCGCCGGTCGTCATGATTTGACAGAGATAAATACCGAAAAGCCGGGTTTCCATCAGGAGTCCCTGGTTGCCCTGGGGGGCGAAAGCCACGGCGGTGAGGATATTAGTCTGCACGCGATCGGCGCCGGTGCCGAAAAAGTGCAGGGACATCTGGAACAGAACGCGGTTTTCCACATAATGACTGCCGCGACCGACCTGTCGCTGTCAGAAGAATAATTGGGGGTATTGACCATGAAACAGTTTAAAAAGACCCTGCTGGCCTTTTCCGTTGCCGTACTGGCCAGTGCCTGTAGCGACGATAACTCCAGCTCCAACAATGTTGCCGAAGTGCTGGATGCTACTGAAACACCGCAGCAGCAGAATTATTTAGGCCTTTCCTCAACCCAAAGTGAAAGCAGCTGGTTCGAAGATGGCCAGAAAGCGGTAGCTGCGGCGAGCGCAGAGAAAATCAACAATACGCCGGGTGCCGCAAAAAACATTATTCTGTTTGTGGGCGATGGCATGGGTATCTCCACTGTCACCGCCGCGCGCATCTTCGCCGGCCAAAAACTAGGCCTAGACGGCGAGGAATACCAGCTGAGCTTCGAAAAAATGCCCTTTGCCGGTTTGGTAAAAACTTACAACACCAACCAGCAGACCCCGGATTCCGCTGGCACCATGACCGCTCTGGTTACCGGTGTGAAAACCAAGGCCGGTATCCTGAGTGTGGCCGAAGATGTCGCTCGCGGTGACTGCGCCGCCAGCCTCGAACGCCCCCTCACCACCTCCCTGGAACTGGCCGAGGAACTGGGTAAGAGCACCGGTATTATCAGCACCGCGCGTATCACCCACGCCACACCCGCAGCCACTTATGCCAAGGTGCCAGAGCGCGAGTGGGAATACACTGCTCCGGACGGTTGTCGCGATATCGCCACCCACTTGGTTGAACTGGAAGCCGGTGATGGTATCGACGTGGTAATGGGCGGCGGCCGTCGCAACTTCCTGCCAGCGGACTTCACCGATGCGGAAGGCAAGACTGGTAAGCGCATCGATGGGCGCAATCTGATTGAAGCGTGGAAAACTCGTTACAACGATGGCGTAACCACCGCGCACTATACGGAAGACAAAGCCGGGTTTGACCAGCTGGATGTGAATAACACCGATAAGCTATTGGCGTTATTTAACTCCTCTCATATGCGCTATGAGGCCGATCGTGGCAACGATGTTGGCGGCGAGCCTTCCCTGAGTGAGATGACTGCCAAGGGCATCGAGATGCTGCAGCAAAACGACAAGGGTTACTTCCTGATGGTGGAGTCCGGTCGTATCGACCACGGTCATCACGCCAACAATGCCTACAATGCCCTCAGCGATGCGGAAGAGTTTGCCAAGGCGGTGCAGGTAGCCCTGGATAGCACCAGTGCCGAAGATACCCTAATCGTTGTAACCGCGGACCACAGTCACGTGATGACCATTGCCGGTGGGACTACCCGTGGCAACCCAATTCTCGGCAAGGTAGTTAAAAATGACAAGACCGGTGTGGCTGAAGAGATGCCCAAGCTGGATAAGACCGGCTTGCCTTACACTACCCTGAACTATGCCAATGGTCGCGGTTTTGCACATTACGGCGACAATACCGATGCTGATGACCGCTACTATGACGATATTGTTCAAGGGCGTCAGGATCTTACCGATGTGGACACCACCGCTCCCGGCTTCCACCAGGAAGTCCTTGTCCCTCTTTCTGGAGAAACCCACGGCGGCGAAGACGTAGGGGTCTGGGCCCGTGGTCCCGGTGCCCACTTGGTGAGCGGCACCAATGAGCAGAACTATCTGTTCCATGTGATGGCCCGCGCCGGCGGCCTGCTGGAGCAGAGCGCCAAATAAGTTGGCGAGCTTAAGGCGCGGGAAACCCTCCTGCGCCTTTTTATTTTTTGGTGAGTAGTTTCAGCGCCCTCTGTGCCAGCATCACTTAGATCACAAGTGTTTTGTGGGCAAAGAAAATGGCGCAACCGTCTTCTATTTTCCTGCGCAGTCGCATCTTGTGCCAGTCCCCCATCTCCAATAGCTTAATTAACTCTTCCCCTAATGGCTCTCCGACCGTGATGGCAAAGCGACACAGTAGGTATAGATCACGCCAGTCCCCTAGTAATTGCGCGAGTTGTTTGAGCGGTTCACAGCGCAGCGCTACAGATTGGGGGTGCTTCTCTCTGAGTAGGCGGCTGTGGTACCAGTGATCTTTTATTCTTTTGCGCAATTGGTGCAGTTTATGGGCGTTGTCTCCTTCTCGTGCTTCCACCCAGGCTTTGCGCGCGCGCTGGTAGCCGCGTAAATATCCCACGTCGATATCTCCCCAATCAGTATTTTGCAGGGGCCAACACTCAATACTCTTTTGTGCCTCATGCAGTAACCCTTCGACCCGAATAAGGCTCTCCTCGTCTTGCAGCGACCGCTGTAATTGGTGCAGTATTCTATGCATTTTTTCAAAGTGGCTGGGGGGAGCTAGGGTAAGTAGAGCGGTGCGAATGGAGACAAGATCGCGGCCCGCCGATAGGGATCGCGCTAATTTCCGGTAGCGATCATTCTCGAGTTGGAAGAGTGAATTTTCTTTCGGAAAAATCAGTCGCAGTAGAGCACGCAGTTTCTTACAGTGTTTACGTAGCTCATGAACGGCATGTTCACCTGGCAGAAGCCGGGCATTATCACAGGCGGCGCGTATTTCTGCGCGAGCCGCAGTGCGCAGACTCAGTGCAGCGGGCATGTCGCTGTCGAGTCGGTAATCCATGAATTTGCCCTGGACCCAGTATTTTCTCTCGTGTGATTTAATTTTAGTGAGTTGCCACTGGGCGAATCATGGGCACTGTTCCGCCGGCTTGGTCGATGTACAATGGCGCACTGAATTTGGCTCAGCAGGCAGCACAGCATGAAGGATCGCAAGACCACCCACTTCGGCTACCAAGAGGTCCCGGTGGAGGAAAAGGCCGGTCGTGTGGCGGAAGTGTTCCACTCAGTGGCGGCGCGTTACGACGTAATGAACGACTTGATGTCCGGGGGTATTCACCGCCTCTGGAAGCGTTTCACCATCGAATTGTCCGGTGCGCGGCCGGGACAGAAAATTCTGGATATCGCCGGGGGCACCGGTGATCTCACCGCGCGTTTCTCGCGTATTGTGGGCGCCAGTGGTCAGGTGGTGTTGGCAGATATTAATGAATCGATGCTCAGGGTAGGCCGCGACCGCCTGCTCGATCGTGGCATTGCCGGCAACGTAGTGCCGGTACAGGCGGACGCCCAGTACCTGCCCTTTCCGGACAACACCTTCGATTGTATTACCATCGCTTTTGGTCTTCGCAATGTCACCGATAAAGATTTGGCGCTGCGCTCCATGTTGCGGGTACTAAAACCCGGTGGGCGCTTACTGGTACTGGAGTTCTCCAAGCCGGAATCGAAACTGCTGGAAAAAGTCTACGATCACTACTCGTTCCGCCTGCTGCCATTTATGGGGAAATTGGTGGCCAACGACGCGGAGAGTTACCGCTACTTGGCGGAGAGCATCCGCATGCATCCGGATCAGGAAACGCTCAAGCAGATGATGGTGGATGCTGGATTTGTCGATTGTGAATTTCACAATATGACCGGTGGCATTGTGGCGTTACACCGTGGTATCAAGCCCTGAGAGGTGCCCGTCGTGATTGACCCCCAAGTGATGGCACGAGGCCAATAACCACCATGAGCGATCCCACCTATCGCGCGGGTTTTGACGCCGCGCTGGAAACCGCTATTAATACTGCCTTGCAATACGATCCCGCGACCCGAGCACGCCTGCAGGAGTTGGACGGCAAAACCATGGCGCTCGACCTGACGGCTCCAAAGTTGCAATGCTGCCTATGTATTGAGGGCGATCAGGTGCGCGTGCGCCAGCACTGGGAGGGAGATGTAACGACCACCATCAGCGGCTCGGCTATTTCCCTGGTGCGATTACTAAAGGACCCCGATGCCACGCCTGCGGCACTGCGTGTCTCTATCAGCGGTTCCAGTGCCCTACTGGCGGAGTTGCAGTGGATCATGAGCGATCTGGATATCGATTGGGAGGCACCACTTGCGCAAGTGTTTGGCGATATTCCCGCCCACTCCATCGGCAATGTGCTGCGCAGTGCTAGTAGCTGGTTAAGTGCCAGCCTAAGTCGCGCGCCGGTTGCGGCCGCAGAGACGATCAGTGAGGAATGGCAGTTGACGCCACCACAGGCACAATTTGAAGCTTTCGCGGATGACCTCGCCGAGTTGTCCCTGGCTACCGAGCGCCTGGAGGCGCGGGTGCGCCTACTGCAGGAACAGTTTTCCCGCGGGGAGGCCGAGTAGTCTTGCCTATATCCCGTACTGTTACCATCGCGCGGGTTTTCCTGCGCCATCGCTTAGATCTGTTATTACCAGCCGAACGCCGTCCCCTGTGGCTGCGCGGATTACTGGCCCCTCTCAAACTGTTGCCGCAACCAAAGATGGAGCGCGGCGAGCGACTGCGTCGCGCCCTAGAAGAGCTGGGACCTATCTTTGTGAAATTCGGCCAGCTGCTCTCCACCCGTCCGGATTTGCTGCCACCGGATGTGGTTGAGCAGCTCGACTACCTACAGGACAAAGTACCGCCCTTCCCCAGTGATCAGTGTCGCGCACTGATTGAGGAAGCCCTTGGCGCTAGTGTCGATGAAGTCTTTGCCAGCTTTGAGCACGAGCCCTTAGCGGCAGCTTCGGTGGCACAGGTTCACGCCGCCGTGCTCAAAAGTGGCGAGTCGGTCGTGGTCAAGGTGCTGCGCCCGGGCATCGGCGAAGTGATTCAGGAAGATTTGCGCCTGTTGCGGGTGATTGCCCGGGCTATCGAACGCTTCGTGCCAGAGGGCCGGCGTCTGCGCCCGGTGGAAGTGGTGGAAGACTACCGTCATACCATCGAGGGCGAGTTGGATTTAACCCGCGAGGCGGCCAACGGCACCCAGTTGCGGCGTAATTTCACTGATTCCCCACTGCTATATATCCCCCAAGTTTACTGGGATTACACCCGCGAAAACGTGCTGGTGCTAGAGCGTATCAATGGTATTCCTGTCACTGATCTAGAGCAGCTGCGCGAGCAGGATACCAATATGCCGCTGTTGGCCGAGCGCGGCGTGGAGATCTTCTTCAAGCAGGTTTTTGAATACAACTTTTTCCACGCGGATATGCACCCGGGCAATATTTTTGTCTCCCGGGAACACCCGCAGCGGCCACAGTATATCGCCATCGACACCGCCATTGTCGGCAGCTTATCGCGAGAAGATCAGTACTACCTGGCGCGCAACCTGCTCGCCATGTTCCGGCGCGATTACCGCATGGTGGCGGAGCTGCATGTACAGAGTGGCTGGGTTCGTGCGGATACCCCTGTGAATGCCTTCGAGGCGGCAATTCGCGCCGTGTGCGAGCCGATTTTTGAGAAACCCCTGGGGGAGATTTCCTTTGCGCGGGTATTGATCAGCCTGTTCCAGACTGCGCGACGCTTCGATATGGCGGTGCAGCCACAACTGGTGTTATTGCAGAAGACCCTGTTGAATATAGAGGGTTTGGGACGCCAGCTTTATCCGGAATTGGATCTGTGGAAGACTGCTCATCCATTTTTGGAGCGTTGGATGCGTGAACGCATCCACCCCAAAACACTGGTGGGCGAGATCAAGCGCTACGGTCCCGAGTGGCTGGAGAAGTTTCCACAGATGCCGCAATTGGTCTATTCAGCCCTTGAGCAGTCGCGGGAATTGGCGCCACAACTGGAAAATATCGGTGAAAAACTGGCGAGCAGTCAGCGCCGTGGGCGCTGGCAGTATTTGCGTCGGCTCGGCGGTGTACTGCTCGCTGCAGGTGCCCTGGCCTTAAGCCGGCCGCAGTGGCTGGAGCAGTTGCCACCTTCTGGTTGGGTATTGGGCATCGCAGCCCTGATTTTACTGCTCTGGCCCTAATGACACTGGCGGCAGTATTTTGCCGGCGTCGCGCCGGCCTACACTTGGAATTCTGATGGAAGAGACATTGACTCAAGCTGTGCCAACAAGCGGCTTTATTGATCAGGTCAGCTGGAACAGCGATGGCCTGGTACCCGCCATTGCCCAGGATTTTAAAAGCGGTCGCGTGCTGATGATGGCGTGGATGAATCGCGAGTCTCTGGCACTGACCGCTAGCGAGGGCTATGCGGTCTACTGGTCGCGTTCCCGCAAGGGCCTGTGGCGCAAAGGGGAGTCATCCGGCTTCCTACAGAAAATACGCGAGATTCGCCTCGACTGTGACGGTGACACCGTGCTGTTAATGGTTGAGCAAGAGGGCGGAATTGCTTGCCATACGGGCCGTAGTAGCTGTTTTTACAACCTCTTGCAGGACGGTGAATGGCGCGTTAGCCAACCGGTATTGCAAGACCCCAAAGCCATCTACAAGTGAGCCCGGAAATGAGTGATCTGCTGCAACAACTCGATGCGGTACTAGAGAGCCGCAAGTGCGCAGAGGATGCCGATAAATCCTATGTGGCTAGCCTGCATAGGAAGGGGCTCAACAAAATACTGGAAAAGGTGGGCGAGGAAGCCACCGAAACAATTCTCGCCGCCAAAGATGCGCAGGCCAGTGGCGACAACCGGGATATGATCGCCGAGACGGCGGATCTCTGGTTTCACTCATTAGTGATGCTTTCGCACCTGGGAGCGGACTCCCAGGATGTAGTGCGTGAACTGGGTCGACGCTTTGGCCTCTCTGGCCTGGAGGAAAAGGCATCCCGCAGTAAAGAGGGATAAGAATTCAGTTGGAAGGACTGGCGTAACAGTCCTCTGATAATTTGTGGTTTTACCCATGGTGGCCAATGGCAATGCAAATCGGCTGCCGTATTAAATGACATGGAGACAATTATGGGATTCGGTGGAATTAGCATCTGGCAGCTGTTGATTATCTTGGTCATTGTCCTGCTGCTTTTCGGAACCAAGCGCTTGAAAAACCTCGGTGGTGATCTGGGCGGTGCACTGAAAGGCTTCCGCAAAGCGGTGAAGGACGATGATAAGGATGAGGACAAAGATAAAGACAAAGACCCTGAGCGTCTTCAGCACGATGAGGAAGAAAAGCCGCAACAGGGCAGCACCTCGAAAGAAAAAGACAAGCAGTCCCAGGACAAATAATTCGGCACTGTTAACGCGAGTAATGCCCCGTGTTTGATATTGGCTTTTTTGAACTACTACTGGTCGCGGTAGTGGCACTGCTTGTGGTGGGCCCGGAGCGCCTGCCCGATGCCATCCGCACGACAGCGCGCTGGTGGTCTGGCCTGAAGCGAACCTTGCAAGGTGCGCGTGAGGAACTGGAACGGGAAGTCGGTGCCGACGATATCCGCCGAGAACTGCACAATGAGCGCATCCTCAAGGAGATCGAGGAGAGTCGCCGGGAAATGGAGCGTACCTTTAGTGAGGCCAACCGCGAGGTGAATGAATCCCTGCAGCAGCAGGAGGAGCCACAGCCCAGCGAGTCGGCCAAACCTAAGGAAAAAGCTCCAGCCAAAGTGCCCCAGGAGCCCGAACATCCGCGCGCGGAAAAAGAAGACTATTTACCGGAGCAGGATGAAACTGTTGAAGAGTTGCAGGACCCGGAATACCCGGAGCACTGGCACGATTTAGGTGATCCCGAACTGAATCCGGAGCACCCGGAAAATACGCCTAAAGACCTAGAAAAAGAATCGCAACAGGAAAAAGACAAGCAACCATGAGCGATCAATCACAAGACAGCCATCAGCCCTTTATCGATCACTTGATCGAGCTGCGGGATCGGCTGCTGCGCACTTTACTGGTTGTAGTGGTTTTGTTCGCCTGCCTGGTACCCTTTGCCTCGGATATCTACAACTTTATTGCCAATCCGCTACAGGAACGTTTGGTCGGCGATGCAGGCATGATTGCCACAGAGGTGACCTCCACCTTCCTTACGCCATTTAAGACCACCTTTATTGTATCGTTTTTCATCGCCATTCCCTTTGTGCTCTATCAGGCCTGGGCTTTTATAGCTCCCGGTCTTTATAAAAATGAAAAGCGTATTGCGATTCCAATCTTGGTCACCAGCGTATTTTTGTTTTACGCCGGTGTGGCCTTTGCCTATTTCGTAGTGTTTCCTATTTTATTTGATTTCTTTGTTGGCTCGGCCCACGCAGATATCAAAGTTATGCCGGATATGCGCAGCTATCTGGATTTAGTATTGAAGTTGTTTTTTGCCTTCGGCTTCGCTTTCGAGATACCCATCGCCACGGTGTTATTGATTTGGAGTGGCGCAGTGGATGCCAAAACCCTGGGGAGTAAACGCCCCTATGTGATTGTGGGCTGCTTCCTGATCGGTATGCTGCTCACCCCACCGGATGTTATCTCCCAGTCCCTACTGGCCGTACCCATGTGGTTGCTGTTTGAGGTGGGAATCTTGTTTGGTCGCTGGATTACATCACGCCGGTCGAAAGAGCAAGCCGAGCAGTCTTGATTTGCGGATTTTTAAAAATTACATTTCCGCCATCACTTAAACGGCTCGAAGTAGTTTTTCAAATCAACATTTTGCTTGCGCAATAAAATGCCCCGACTGCTTTCGCGGCCGGGGCAGTCGCCCTGTTGTTTTACCTGCCCTAACCAAAATCCAACGCCGTGCTCTCAAACAGAGCTGGTTGTGGGTAGACAGTCTGCGTTCCATGCAATAAAAAGCCGAACGATATTGGTTTTTGCGCCACTACTGGCAAGCCCCCATCGCAACAAAAACCAAACGGTCAGCTGAGGAAATTAGCGATTAAGATCCGAAACTCCTGTTTCTTAAAATAACCGCCTGCGCCGCAAAAAACTTGCGGCAATGGTACTACCCTGAGACCCCAGGTATTAGCGAGATGCAGCCGCCGTTTTATTGACACGGGTGGCTGCAGCGCGCTCTTTCTTTTCCTGCTCCGCTACTGCTTTTTCCACATTGTTGCTAACCAGTCGATAAAAATAGAATGCCATCAGGAATATAAACCCGATTACGGCCAGACTGAGCAAGCCGGAAAAGCTGGTAAATAGATCAATTAAGGCATCCATCTTTCTCTCCAGTACGCCAATGCTTCAGTTATGCAGTGTATGGAGTAGTGCTACAAACCTCTTGACCTAAATCAACTGGGCTTGAGTTACTGGAGAAGAGAAGGATCTGTGGTCTTTAGCTGGGCGTATATAAGCTGATACCAAGTGCAGGTGTTCTTAGGGGGCTACTTTTCCTAAAGGAGAAGGTGCAGTACTGCGACTGACCAGTATTTTACTTGGTAGAGTTAGCTAGATTCATATATGCACTTTAGAGCATAGGGAGTTTTTTCATCAGTGCAGCACAAAACTTAATAGCAGGCAGGCAAGTGCTGCGCCCCATAGTAGATATAACTCCTGCTCCTGGCGCCAGCGAGGGAGAAGCAGCACAAGTGCCAAGGGAGGTATAAAAAGAGCGAGGAATCCAGCTATAGTGCTGTCGTCAAAGCACACTTTCACTAATCGCAGCCATGCAATGGCGGCAAAAGCCAGGGCAAATACTGTCAGAACCGCGCTAACTGGCATCATGCTATAACCCTTAGAGGCTATTGAAGGGGAAGAAAAGGCCCTGGCCAGATCACATTAAAATGACAATAGGAAAGGAAGTGTATAGCAGATTGCTTATCACGGGCCTGCCAAAAAAATGGCTTAATTTGCGCTTATGGCTGCTTATCATCCCACTGTATTTGGCGGGGTGTGAAACCGTCGGTTATTACGCCCAAGCAGCTGCCGGCCAGTGGCGTATTTTGTCTGGGCGTCAGCCGATAGAAAAAGTCATTAATGAACCGGGTACCAGTGAGCAATTACAACAGCAGCTACAACTGGTATTGCAGATTCGTGCCTATGCAGCTGAAGTTTTGCAACTGCCGGTAGGTGATGCCTATAACGCTTATGTACAGTTAGATGACACCTACCCGATTTGGAATGTCCTGGCAGCGCCGGAGTTTTCCCTTGAGCCTAAGCGCTGGTGTTACCCTATCGCCGGCTGCGCCAGCTACCGAGGTTATTTTCGCAAGTCTGCGGCAGAGGCAAAAGCGAATCAACTGCGCGGACAGGGCTATGATGTATATCTGGGTGCGGTGCCCGCTTACAGCACCCTCGGTTGGTTTAACGACCCAATATTATCCAGTTTTGTTAATTGGCCTCAGGAACGCCTAGCCGGTCTTTTATTTCATGAACTGGCCCATAGAAGGGTTTATATCTCCGGTGATACCCAGTTCAACGAGAGCTTTGCCACCGCCGTCTCAGAAATTGCCCTACCCGGCTGGCTCAGTAGTCAGGGCCTGGTCAGCTCCGCAGCTCAGGCACGTGCAGAAACCTTGTCTGTGCGTCAATTGATGGCAGCCGCACGCAGCCAATTACAAACAGTCTATCAATCTTCACAGCCAGATGATTTAAAGCGCGAACAAAAAGCCCGGGTTTTATCCCGATTACGTCAATGCTATAGAAAGCTATCTGCAAACTGGCCCAATCCTGCGCGCTATCAAAACTATATAGAAAAAACCAACAATGCCACCCTGGCCCTGGCTGCTGAATATGAATCCCAAGTGCCGGCCTTTAAGCAGCTTTATTTGGATAGTGGTAGTTGGGAGGCTTTTTATAATGCTGCGCAAAGGTTGGGAGATTTAAGTAAGGTTAATCGCGAAGAACGTTTACGCCAGTTGGGGGATGAATATCGCCGGTCAAACTCAGAGATTAAGCAAGGAGGGCTAGATGAAATGAGATGCATTTTACGTGATTAATATAAAAATCGTCGTAGACGACCCTTTCTTGATAAAGGGTTTTACCGGAAATTTTTTCAAACCATAAGAATGATTAAACTTGATCCTATTACTATCAACAAGTCATGTTCAGACATTTATTTGCATTGTGTGACAGCTAGTTAGTGTAATTTCAAAATTTCATATCTTAATTTTTCTGGCCTGGCTCTGCTTGTTTCTTTATAGTCCCGTCCCTCAGAATTCCATCCAGTATGAATGAGTAGAATGATGTACCCTAAATTCTTATCCAATTTTTTAATAATTGGTTGCTTATTAATTCTATCAGCTTGTAGCAGCGATGATAAAGACAAGAATAATGAGCCCCCCGAGAAAACGGTTAGCTTGACGATTGAAGGATATGTGGAAACTACGAGCTTTACCCATGCTGAGGTGAGGTTACAGGTAGCTGATACTGAATTTTATGGAGAGGTAGATGCGTTAGGGAATTACTCTATCGATATAGATATCTCTGAATCTCAGATTGATAGCTTTGTAAGAGCTGAAGCCATTTTTCCTGCCGAAAGTAGTATAAGACTTGTGAGTCTACTTGGCTCTGTAAGAACTTTGCTAGAGAAATCTGGTGAAGACGGAGTCTTAGTGCAGGAGGAAAAGAATGAGGTAAATATTACCAGTATTTCTACAGCTTTTTCCGCGCATCTAAAAAGCATAAATGCAGGGGAGATAAAGTCAGACTCAGAGTTAACTTTATCCTTAAGGAGTCTTAATGCTTCCGTAGTTTTTGATATAGCTGCTTTCATTAGTTTATATAGTAGTAATGAAAGTTTAATGGAAGATTCCGGTCTTTCTATCCCTAATGCTTATCGTGATATATATGAGTTAGCAGCCAATAAATCCGCAGTATCTATTTCTGTATATAACGCAAAAGAAAGGCTTGCTGATTTGTTCGATAAGGCACAGTCAAGTCTAATTGAGAATATAAAATTATTTGGCTATTTATCTAATAGTAATTTGCAAATAGCAGATACCTATTATCTACCATATTTGAAGGTGAGGCTTACTCTACGACCAGATGGAACCGGTGAAATTAATGGAGAAGTTGATAATACTAGTTTTACATGGTCAAAAAATGATAATGGAATTACGTTTAAAGATGCAGATTTGATAAGGCACGTTAGTTTTTTTGGAACCTACTCCGTAGAAAGCCATATCGTAATCAACGATCTTGTGTGGATGATGGACAGTGATGCTATTTCATCAGTTATTCTGCAAGTTGAAGAATATGATGTCAGTCCTGATCCTATTATTCTTAATCCAGAGATAAAGAGCAATATTTACGCAGAAACTGCGATTCGCTCCTTAAGCATAATAAAAGTTTCTGAGTCAGTTAAGTTGGAACAAGAATATAGTATGCCGACACCAGCTATGCTTGGAGAAGTCATAAATCCCGTAGATGGGGTTTCTCCCAGGCTTTCAGTTAGAGTTCTTGGTATGAGCTTTAGGGGAGAGTTTGAAACTGGTGGGACGGTCAATATATCTATTCCTGGTGTGGAGGGAGATGGAAGAAAGACAAGCACTAATATGTCTGGGGTTTGGCGCTTGGAAGACGATAAAAAAATCATTATAGATACCTCTGCAGGAAGTAAATTCACATATGTTTTTCTAGACTATATGTATAAGGGAAAAAATTTAACGTTTGTTCTAGAAGAGTCAGAGAAAGGACGACTAATAGATTTTGATACTGTACTAGCTAAAGATCTGGATTCATGGAAAGAGAATACAGTAGAGGGTATTTATAAATTTAGCTCGTACTTTGCTCAACCATTAGATTACTCTTGGTTTGAGGTGAATTCTGACGGTACAGTAAAAAGAATAACTATTTTTGATTGGGATTCTGATGGAGAGTTAGTTAGTGATGAACTTGATATTTATTCGGGGCTTTGGAAGCTATCTGATGATGGAAATTTGATTATTAGATTTTACCGGAGAATGAATGGCGACAGCTGTATGCCTAGTGACTGGGATCCCCAATCCAATGCAGATTGCTCACTTGGTAGTGAGCGAGAGTGGAACCTTTCTCAGGTATCAGAAGAGGAGCAGTTGTTCTGGATTAGAAAGGAGTTGAAATTTTTCTCAAATGAAAGACGTGATGAAATTCCTGGTTTATCTGATTTAACGAATAATATATTCGTTGGTGGGCATATATATAATTCATTCATGTATAAAGTTAGTGAAAGGCCCGTACCATTGCCTGTCGACCAATAAATTAGAGTTCCATAATCAAATAGAAGAACTGTATTTTTGCAATTGGCTTATAGGGCGGTAAGGATTTACCGCCTTTCTTGTCCTTATCCTGAGCATGCTAAGTTGATGAGCTCTATACTTGGAACTGATATTTATTAGGTGTCGATTTTCCTATTAACGCAAAATCGGTATTTTACTGCTAGAAGTAAATGGCTTGTTTAGCTTTAATGGGAGGTATTCTTTTGGGTTAATTCTCTGGCCACATCCAACATCCGATTCGCAAACCCCCACTCATTATCAAACCAAATCAATATCTTTACTAATTTTCCGCCGGCAACCCGTGTCTGACTGGCATCAATAATTCCCGAGCGCGGGTCGTGATTAAAGTCGCAGGAGGCGAGGGGTTCTTCGGTGAAGCCGAGTACGCCTTTAAACTCGGTCGCAGCTGCGGATTTTAGTAAAGCGTTGATCTCACTTTGACTTACGTCTTTTTGTAATTGAACCGATAGATCAATAGCGGAGACATTAACAGTGGGTACGCGCATAGCCTGGGCTTCGAACTTTCCAAATAAGTGCGGCAATATGCGCTCGATGCCGCGGGCGAGTGCGGTGTCGACGGGAATAATTGAGGTAACGGCGGAGCGTGTTTTTCTTAAATCGGTGTGGTGATAGGCATCGCTTACCGGCTGATCGTTCATGGCGGAGTGGATGGTGGTCAGCACGCCCGCTTCTATACCAAACGCCTTGTCGAGCGCTGCGATTACCGGCACGCTGCAATTGGTGGTGCAGGAGGCGGCAGAAATAATAGTTTCATTGCCGTTCAGGGTGTGATCGTTAACCCCATAAACAATGGTGGCATCCACATCGCGGCTGGCGGGCTGGGAGAATAAAACTTTTTTTGCCCCTGCGGCCAGGTGCAGTTCGGCACAGCGCCGCTCTTTAAAACTACCGGTGCATTCCAGCACAATATCGACATTTTCTTCGCGCCAATTCAGGTCTTCCAAACGCTCGAAATGCGTAACTGCGATGGAATCGCCATTAACTGTTAGTGTGTCATATTTCACTGAGACATCACCGGCGAAGCGACCGTGTACCGAATCGTACTTGGTAAGGTGGCCGATGGTAGCGCAGTCTGCCAGCTCGTTGATGGCGACAATCTGTAGGGTATCGCGGGCGCCGGATTCGTACAGAGCGCGCAGAACGGAGCGGCCGATACGGCCATAGCCATTAATGGCGAGTCGGGTGGTCATAGCGGTACATGCCGGATAGGAATTGAAGGCGTAGCCGAGACGCCCCTCGCGATATTGTGTGCAAGGGGCGCCCGGCTAGAGTGCTGAAATTAGTTCAGCACTTTCTCGACGGTTTCCACCACATTTTCCACGGTGAAACCGAAGTGGTGCATCAGCTCGCCGCCGGGGGCGGACTCACCGAAGCTGCTCATGCCGATAATGGCGCCGTCAAAGCCGACGAACTTATACCAGTAATCCTGGTGGCTGGCCTCTACGGCCACGCGTGCGCGCACGGCGGAGGGCAGTACCGATTCGCGGTAGGACTCGTCCTGCTCCATAAAGGCTTCGGCGCAGGGCATGGAGACCACACGCACCTTCTTGCCCGCGAGCTTTTCTTGGGCGGCCATGGCCAGCTCCACCTCAGAGCCGGTGGCGATAATGATCGCTTCCGGGGTGCCGTCGCAGTCGGACAGTACATAGCCGCCCTTCTCTACCTGGGCCAGCTGTGCGGCATTGCGCGGTTGCGGCGCCAGGCCCTGACGGCTGAACACCAGGGTGCTGGGGCCATTTTTACGTGCGATAGCCATTTTCCAGCTCACTGCGGATTCGGTGGCATCGCAGGGGCGCCAGGTGTGTAGATTGGGGGTAGAGCGCAAAGCACTCAGCTGCTCAACCGGCTGATGAGTGGGTCCATCTTCACCAAGGCCAATGGAGTCGTGGGTGTAGACAAAGATCACGCGCTGCTTCATCAGTGCGGCCATGCGCACGGCGTTGCGGGCGTATTCCATAAACATCAGGAAAGTGGCGCCATAGGGGACGAAACCGCCGTGCAGGGCGATGCCGTTCATCATGGCGCTCATGCCGAACTCACGCACGCCGTAGTAGACGTAGTTGCCGGAGGCATCTTCGGCACTGACGCCCTTGGAGCCGGACCAGATGGTGAGGTTGGAGCCAGCCAGGTCGGCGGAACCACCGAGGAAATCAGGCAGCAGCGGACCGTAGGCGTTCAGTGCATTCTGGCTCGCCTTGCGCGAGGCGATTTTCTGCGCATCGTCCTGGCACTGCTGAATATAGTCATCGGCCTTTGCAAAAAAGTCTGCGGGCAGTTCGCCGCGCATACGGCGCTCGAATTCGGCAGCCAGCTCGGGGAACTCTTCGCGGTAGTCGGCGAAAATGTCTTTCCACTCGTCTTCCTGGGCTTCACCCTTGGGTTTGGCGTCCCAGTCGGCATAGATCTCCGCGGGGATTTCGAAGGGGGCGTGGGCCCAGCCGAGGGTTTCGCGTACCAGGGAGATTTCATCGTCACCCAGAGGTGCGCCATGGCACTCCTCGCGGCCCTGCTTGTTGGGGGAGCCGAAGCCGATCACGGTTTTACAACAAATAATGGTTGGCTTATCGCTGTTCGCGCGGGCCTCTTCGATGGCGGCTTTAATGGCGGTGGCGTCGTGGCCATCCACATTGGGGATTACGTGCCAGCCATAGGATTCAAAGCGCTTGGGCGTGTCGTCGGTAAACCAGCCTTCTACTTCTCCGTCGATGGAAATGCCGTTGTCGTCATAAAAGGCGATTAGTTTGCCCAGGCCCAGGGTGCCGGCCAGGGAGCAGGCCTCGTGGGAAACACCTTCCATCAAACAGCCGTCACCCATAAATACATAGGTGTGGTGGTCGACCAGCTCGTAACCCGGACGGTTGAACTGTGCTGCCAATACTTTTTCAGCCAATGCCATACCAACGGCATTGGTAATACCCTGGCCGAGAGGGCCGGTAGTGGTTTCTACGCCCGGCGCATAACCGTACTCCGGGTGGCCCGGGGTTTTGGAATGCATCTGGCGGAAATTTTTCAGCTCTTCGATCGGCAGGTCGTAACCGGACAGGTGCAGCAGCGAGTACAGCAGCATGGAGCCGTGGCCGTTGGAGAGCACAAAGCGGTCGCGGTCGGCCCACTCGGGGTTGGCTGGATTGTGCTTCAGGTAGTCATTCCACAGCACTTCGGCGATATCCGCCATACCCATAGGCGCACCGGGGTGGCCGCTGTTGGCTTTCTGGACGGCGTCCATAGACAGGGCGCGAATAGCATTGGCCTTGTCCGTGCGAGAGGGAATAGAAGACATAGGAAGAACTCTCTGATTTTCGGATGGCCGCGGGGTGCTCTACAGGCGCTTCCCGCAGCGACAAAATGGGGGCGTATTTTCCCGTAAAGGTGTGTCTCACGCAAAGGCTTGCGGAGGAAAATTGCTATTAAGTGAAGCAACAATTGCCCAGGTTTATGTGCTGATGGTGGCCATAAGCACCTACATCAAAATAATTTTATAAAGCTATATCAAAGTTCTTTGATATAGGGTGGTGTGCCTGATAGACTCGTCCGCATGTCTGAAATCCAGCCCATTTCTCAATCCGGCACCGGCGCGGAAATTCCCCAACTGGCGGCGACCCTAAAAGCTGCGGGGGATCCCCTGCGCCTGGAGATTTTGCGCCTGCTTAGCCAGGACTCCTACAGCGTGCTGGAACTCTGCCGAATTTTTGATCTGCGCCAACCGGCCCTGAGTCACCACCTCAAGGTGCTTGCCCAAGCGGGGTTGGTGAGCAAGCGCCGCGAGGGTAACAATCTCTTTTACCGGCGCACAGGCAGCACACCGCTGCTCGCTCAGCTGTTCGCCAACCTGGACCAGTTGCCGCTATCAGACGCGCGGGCTCAATCGGTGGCGCGTATCTCGGAGGAGCGCGCCGAAGCCTCGCGTCGCTTCTTTGCGGACTACGGCAATCGCTTTCGTGAACAGCAGGAGTTGATCGCCAGTTACAGCGTGTATGGCCCGCAGGTGGCACAGCTGCTCAACTCTGGCCGCCATGCCCTAGAGGTGGGGCCCGGTGAGGGGGAGTTCCTACAGGAGTTATCCCTGCGTTTTGCCACAGTCACTGCGCTGGATCTGTCCTCGGCTATGTTGGAGCGCGCCCAGGCATTCGCCGATGAGCAGGGCCTGGCCAATATCGAATTTGTCTGTGGTGACACCCGTGCTGCAGCGGCACGCCCAGCCAGTGCGGACAGCGTTGTGGTGAATATGGTATTGCACCACACCCCCGACCCCGCACAGATTTTCCAGGACTTACAAGGCGCGCTGAAAAGTGGTGGCCAGTTACTGGTGGCAGAGCTACAGGAGCACGGTCAGGACTGGGCGCGGGAAGCCTGCGGTGATCTATGGCTGGGATTTGCCCCCGAACAGCTGAGCCAGTGGGCACAAACTGCCGGTTTAAGGGACGGCCGCAGTGTCTACAGTGCGCTGCGCAATGGCTTTCAGATTCAGATCAGAGAATTTGTAAAACCCTGACAACTGCAGTCGATTGTCAGGCCCAGAATTTTGCTAACCGCCCGCGGCGGAACACATGGAGACTCTCACATGAGTGAATACAAACTGTTTACCTCGGAATCCGTGTCTGAAGGGCACCCGGATAAAATCGCCGACCAGATTTCCGACGCGGTATTGGATGCTCTGTTGGCTCGTGACAAGCAGGCGCGCGTTGCCTGTGAAACTCTGGTAAAGACCGGTATCGCGGTTATTGCCGGGGAAATCTCCACCTCCGCCTGGGTTGATCTGGAGGAATTGGTGCGCAAGGTGATTACCGATATCGGCTACACCTCCTCCGACGTGGGTTACGACGGGGAAACCTGTGGTGTGATCAATGTCATCGGCAAGCAATCCCTGGATATTGCCCAGGGTGTCGACCGCGCCAAGCCGGAAGACCAGGGTGCTGGCGACCAGGGCCTGATGTTTGGCTACGCCACCAATGAAACACCGACTTTTATGCCGGCGCCTATCTATTATTCCCACCGCTTGGTGGAGCGTCAGGCTGAGGCGCGTAAGTCCGGCCTGCTGCCCTGGTTGCGCCCGGATGCCAAGAGCCAGCTTACTTTCCGCTACGACGACCAGGGCCGTCCCTGCGCTATCGATGCGGTGGTGCTCTCCACCCAGCACAATCCCGATGTGAGCCAGGCCGACCTGCGCGATGCGGTGATGGAGTTGATCGTACACCATACCCTGCCGACAGAGTGGCTACACAAGGACACCAAATTTCATATTAACCCTACCGGTAATTTTGTGATTGGCGGCCCCGTCGGTGACTGTGGCCTGACCGGGCGCAAAATTATCGTGGATACCTACGGCGGTTCTGCGCGCCATGGCGGCGGTGCCTTCTCCGGTAAGGACCCGTCCAAAGTGGACCGCTCTGCGGCCTATGCCGGTCGCTATGTGGCCAAGAATATTGTCGCCGCAGGCCTGGCCAAGCGCTGTGAAATTCAGGTGTCCTATGCCATCGGCGTTGCCGAGCCTACCTCGGTTGCCATCAATACCTTTGGCACAGGCGTGGTTTCCGAAGAGAAACTGGTGGAGCTGGTGCGCGAGAATTTCGATCTGCGCCCCTATGCCATTTCAAAATCCCTCGATCTGCTGCACCCCATGTATCAGCTGACTGCAGCCTACGGCCACTTTGGCCGCGATCCCTTTACCCACACCTATAACTGGGTGGATGGCAACGGCCAAGCGCGCAGCGAAACTTTCACCGCCTTCCCCTGGGAGAAGACTGACAAGGTCGATGCGCTGCGTGCGCAGGCGGGCTTGTAATCTACTGGATAAACGCGGCTCCATATCGTGAGTCGCTATCAGGAGGCGCCGTGGCGCCTCAGTGAGTGAAAAGAACATTACTGGAACTCAAAAGAATGAATCAAATGAGCACTGAATTTAAAGACTTTAAGATCGCGGACATCTCACTGGCCGAGTGGGGCCGCCGTGAAATTGAAATTGCCGAAGGTGAAATGCCGGCGCTGATGACCCTGCGGGAGAAATACCGCGCGGAACAGCCTCTCGCCGGTGCGCGTATTATGGGCTGTATCCATATGACCATTCAGACCGCAGTACTGATTGAAACTCTGGTTGCCCTGGGTGCTGAAGTACGTTGGTCTTCCTGTAATATTTTCTCCACTCAGGACCACGCTGCTGCCGCGATCGCCGCACGCGGAATTCCTGTGTTTGCCTGGAAGGGTGAAACGGAAGAAGAGTACGAGTGGTGTTTAGAGCGTACCGTGGGTGCCGATGTTGCCGGCTGGCAGCCGAATATGATTCTCGACGACGGTGGTGACCTCACCGAACTGCTGCACCGTAAATACCCCGCCGTCCTGAACAATTGCCACGGTATCAGTGAAGAAACCACCACCGGCGTACATCGCCTGCAGGACATGTTGCGTGAAGGCACCCTTAGAGTTCCGGCGATCAACGTCAACGACGCCGTAACCAAGAGCAAAAATGACAACAAATACGGTTGTCGTCACAGCCTGAACGATGCAATCAAGCGCGCCACTGATCACCTGCTGGCGGGTAAGAAAGCGCTGGTTATCGGTTACGGTGATGTGGGTAAAGGCTCCGCCGCTTCGCTGCGCCAGGAAGGCATGATCGTAAAGGTTTCTGAAGTGGATCCCATCTGTGCCATGCAGGCCTGTATGGATGGTTTCGAGCTGGTTTCTCCCTACATTAATGGTATTAACACCGGCACCGCCGAAGGCATTAATAAAGAGCTGCTGGCCAATACTGACCTGATTGTCACCACCACCGGCAATGCCAATGTCTGCGATAAGCATATGCTGGCGGCACTGAAGAGCGGCGCTGTAGTTTCCAATATTGGCCACTTCGATAATGAAATCGATACCGCCTTTATGCGTGAGAACTGGGAATGGCAAGAAGTGAAGCCCCAGGTGCATAAAATAGTGCGCAATAGCGAAACCAATGATCACCTGCTGTTGTTGTCCGAAGGCCGTTTGGTAAACCTGGGCAACGCCACTGGTCACCCCAGCCGTATTATGGATGGGTCATTTGCCAACCAGGTTCTCGCGCAAATTCACCTGTTTGAAGAGAAGTTTGCCGACTTGGCCTCCGATCAAAAAGTGTCTGCACTCTATGTCAAGGTACTGCCCAAGCACCTCGATGAGGAAGTCGCGCGCTATATGGTGGAAGGTTTTGATGGAGTAATTACCCGTATGACCGAGGAGCAGGCCAAATACATTGGTGTTTCTGTCGACGGTCCATATAAGCCCGAAAGCTATAAATATTAATACCCTCATAAAAGATGCCGGCTGTGCCGGCATCTGAATTTCGGAGGGCCTGGAAAATATAATGAAAAATCCCATTCGCATCAGTTTCGAATTTTTCCCACCCAAAACCCCCGAAGGCCGCGTTAAGCTGTATAAAACCCGCGAGGCTTTACAGGCGTTTAATCCCGAATTCTTTTCAGTTACCTATGGTGCCGGTGGTACCACACGTGAAACTACCGCCAATATTGTTACCAATATGCGCAAAGATGGTATTTCCATCGCGCCGCACCTGTCATTTGGTGGAGACAATGAAGAGATCATTCTCGGATTATTAGATATATATAAAGAGGCCGGTGTAAATCGTATTGTGGCCCTGCGCGGGGATATGCCCTCTGGAATGGGTGCGGTGGCGCAACTGGTCTACGCGAATGAGTTGGTGGCTTTTATTCGCCGCCATACTGACGATCATTTCCACCTGGAAGTTGCCGCCTATCCGGAAATTCATCCGGAGTCCAACAGTTATGATGATGATATACGCTATTTAAAAGGAAAGTTTGAGGCGGGAGCGAATAGCGCCCTGACTCAATACTTCTATAACCCGGATTCATATTTTTATTTCATAGATCAGTGTGAGAAAGCCGGTATCGATGCACCGATCTATCCGGGGATTATGCCAATTATTAACTTCGATAATTTAGTGCGTTTTTCGCGTAACTGCGGCGCAGAGATTCCGCGCTGGCTGAAAAAACGTATGGGAAGTTATCGCGACCCCGATGATATCCGTAAGCTGGGTCTCGAAGTAGTTACCGACCTGTGTGAAACCTTATTGGAGGGGGGCGCACCAGGATTGCATTTTTATACGATGAATCAGATTGGTGCCTCAGAGAGTATTTTAAAGGACCTGGGCCTTGAGGCTCGCTAGTCCTCCTTGATATTTTATAGTGCCACCGGGTGTGGGCATTAGTATTTAGCAGGTTGTAAGAGTTAAATAATGCGTAAATATTGCCCACCAACCGAGCCTTTTTCATCGGTCATTTATCAGGATTCCTCCTTTCTAATTTTAAATAAACCCAGCGGTCTCCTCAGTGTGCCTGGCAGAGACCCGGCCCATAAAGATAGTCTGGCAAGCAGGGTACAAAAAAAATACCCGGAAGCACTGATAGTGCACCGCCTGGATATGGATACTTCGGGCCTGTTGGTAATGGCGCGGAGCCCGGAAGTTCACCGCAAACTCAGCACACTCTTTCAAAATCGCAAGGTCGATAAAACCTATATTGCCAGAGTGTGGGGGATACCTACTGCAGACTCAGGTGAGGTGGATCTGCCTCTGATTTGTGACTGGCCAAACAGGCCAAAACAAAAAGTGGATCATGAGGTGGGTAAGCCCTCTCTCACGCGTTGGGAAAAAATATCTAGTACAGCAGACAGCAGCTTACTGCGCCTCTTGCCGGTTACAGGCCGTTCCCATCAGCTGCGGGTGCATATGCAGGCGATGGGACACCCGATATTGGGTGATCCATTCTATGCACACTCAGAAGCCCTAGCTGCGGCTCCGAGATTATTATTGCATGCCAGTGCTTTGGAATTTGTGCATCCGGAGACGCAAGAGCGCCTGAGTATTACCAGTGAATTACCAGAGGCTTTCTCAGCTGAATAATCGTTAATGCTAGTTTTACAACCGGCTTTGATTTTTCATTAAATAAAAAAAGGCGATCTGGTGATCGCCCTTTTTTTGTTGGTCCGCCGTATTATTTTTTATTCTTCATTGCCGCCATTAACAGATCGCCCATGCTGCCACGGCTATTCCCTTGGCTGCCCTTTTGCTGCCGATTGCCCTGCTGCTTGTTATAGCGCTGGGCCTGGCGGTTTTCACGCTGGTCGCCTTTGTTGATACCGCCGCTGCCCTGCTCGCCGGGCTCGTCGGATAGGCGCATGGAAAGACCGATGCGCTTGCGTGCGACATCCACTTCCATCACTTTCACTTTGACGATATCGCCGGCTTTAACCACCTCGTGGGGATCTTTCACGAACTTTTCTGAAAGCGCGGAGATATGGACCAGTCCGTCCTGGTGCACGCCGATATCCACAAACGCACCGAAGTTGGTGACGTTGGTAACAGTGCCTTCCAACACCATGGCCGGGCGCAGGTCTTTGATTTCCTCAACGCCCTCTTCGAAGCGCGCAGTACGGAATTCAGGGCGTGGGTCGCGGCCGGGTTTTTCCAGCTCGGCGATGATATCGGTAACGGTGGGCACACCGAATTTTTCATCGGTGTAATCTGCCGGGTTGAGGCGGCGCAGGAAGGCGGAGTCGCCGATCAGGCTGTTGATCTCGCGGTCGTTTTTCTCGGCGATGCGTTTCACCACGATATAGGATTCGGGGTGTACCCCGGATTTATCCAGCGGGTTTTCACCGTTATTAATTCGCAGGAAGCCGGCGGCTTGCTCAAAGGCTTTGGGCCCCAGGCGCGGTACTTCCATCAGCTGTTTGCGGTTTTTAAAGGCGCCGTGTTGATCGCGGTAGCTGACGATATTGCTGGCGATGGAGGCAGTCAGGCCGGAAACCTTGGCCAACAGTGGCGCTGAGGCAGAGTTCAATTCGGCACCGACACCGTTTACACAGTCCTCTACTACAGCGTCGAGGGAACGCGCCAGCTGAGTCTGTGAAACGTCATGCTGATACTGGCCGACACCAATGGATTTAGGCTCGATTTTTACCAGCTCAGCCAGCGGGTCTTGCAGGCGACGGGCAATAGAGATGGCGCCACGGATGGTGACATCCAGATCGGGAAATTCCCGCGCGGCGAATTCGGAAGCGGAGTACACGGAGGCGCCTGCCTCGTTTACCACCACCTTTTGCGCATTTAATTTGTATTGCTTAATGGTCTCACCGACAAATTTATCGGTCTCGCGACTGGCTGTGCCGTTGCCGATCGCGATCAAGCCTACATTGTATTTATTACACAGGGCGGCAATAACCGCGGCGGATTCCTGATGACGGTTTTGCGGCGGATTGGGGAAGATGGCGGTGTGGTCCAGTATTTTGCCGGTGGCATCTACCACTGCAACTTTCACACCGGTACGCAGTCCCGGGTCCAGGCCGATAGTGGCCTTGTGTCCGGCAGGTGCGGCTAACAGCAGATCTTTGAGATTGCGGGAGAAGACCTTGATGGCTTCCTCTTCCGCTTTCTCGCGCAGCTCACCCAACAGGTCAGTTTCCAACGCGGTAAGCAGCTTGATACGCCAGGTCCAGCGCACCACTTCGCCGAGCCATTTGTCCGCCGGGCGGCCTTCGTCGCTGATATCGAAATGCCGAGCGATCATAGATTCACAGGGATGGCTGGCGGTGGCTGGAGTACCTTCCTCTTCTGGTAATCCAACACTGATGGCGAGGATGCCCTCGTTGCGGCCGCGGAAAATCGCCAGGGCGCGGTGGGATGGCACCTTGGACCAGTCCTCGGCGTATTCGAAATAGTCGCGGAATTTGGCTCCCTCTTCCTCTTTGCCGTCGAGCAGCTTGGATTTAACCTGGCCATCGCGCTTGAGGAAGTCTCGCAGTTTACCCAGCAGTTCGGCATCTTCGGCAAAGCGTTCCATCAGGATAAATTTGGCCCCGTCGAGGGCGGCCTTGATGTCTTTTACCTGTAAGGAGGCGTCTTCATGATCGGTGTTGAGGTATTGCTGCGCTTCTGCGGCGGGATCGAGGGATGGATCGTTAATCAGGGCGTCGGCGAGAGGTTCGAGGCCCGCTTCGATGGCGATCTGCCCTTTGGTACGACGTTTGGGTTTGTAGGGCAGGTAGAGATCTTCGAGGCGGTTCTTGGTGTCGGCACCGTTGATTTGCTGCGCTAATTCTGCGGTGAGTTTGCCCTGTTCATCAATACTCTTGAGGATGGCTGCGCGGCGCTCTTCCAGTTCGCGCAGGTAGCGCAGGCGCTCTTCCAGTGTGCGCAGTTGGGTGTCGTCTAAAGCTCCCGTTACTTCTTTCCGGTAGCGGGCAATAAAGGGCACCGTGGCGCCTTCGTCCAGCAGGGATACTGCGGCAGTTACCTGTTGGGAGCGTACGTTGAGTTCTTCTGCGATGCGAGCGTTGATATCCAGCATTTGATGTCTATATCCGTTTTCCGGGGGTTCGTACCTTAAGGAGCGGCGTTTGACCGGGAAATAGCCTATCGGTTTCCTTGGCTTTGCGCGGCCCGTTGTCTCTCCTGCAACGGTAAATTGGGGCGGGCATTATGCGTTACCAGGGGCTAGCGAGGAAGGTTTGCGATAAAGCACAAACTCCTGCGGCGACCTGCATCCGAATCGACTCTTATCTGCGTCGAACTCCAGTAGAATGCGCGCTAATTAAAATTTGACCAGTATCGGTCACAGAATGGGGTAGAGGGTGCCTGTGAAAGTGTCGAGCAAGAACAAGCTTTTATTTACCGTTTTGGCTATCGGGGCGGCCGCCATTACTGCGGTGGTGTTATTGAAGCCCAAGCCGGAAGAAAAACCACCGGAGGTGGTGGTACCGCCGGTGGCGGATGTCCTGTATGCGGAGCCGGGGCGCCAGACTTTGTTGGTACCGAGCCAGGGCACCGTGCATGCTCGCCATGAAATTGAGGTGGTGGCCCGTGTCGGCGGTGTGATTGAAGGTGTGGGCGAGGCCTTTGTGCCCGGCGGCTTCTTTGCCGAGGGGGAATCATTGCTGCAGCTCGAGCAAGCCGACTACATCTATAAAGTGACACGTGCCGAATCACAGCTGGCCGATGCCAAGTCCGCCCTGGCTCAAGAGCAGGGTCGCGCCAAGCAGGCCAAGCGCGAGTGGCGCAATCTGGGCAGCGAAGCTGCCAACGCCCTGTTTCTGCGCAAGCCACACCTTGAAGCCGCCGAGGCCGCAGTGGCCGCCGCGCGAGCGGATCGCGACCAAGCCAAACTCGATCTGGCGCGCACCGCAGTGAAAACGCCGTTTGCCGGGCGCGTGGTGGAGACTTATGTCGATCTGGGCCAGTACATCACCCCCGGTACGCCTCTGGCAAAAATCCACAGCACCGGCATCGCCGAAGTGCGCCTGCCTCTGACCGATCAACAGCTGGCGCTGCTCGATCTGCCCCTGGGTAAATCCTTTGAGCATGGCCCCGAAGTACGCCTGCGGGCGATGGTAGCTGGGCTTGAGCGCGAGTGGCGTGCCCAGCTGGTGCGCACCGAGGCCAGCATCGACACCAATAGTCGTTTTATTTATGCCGTGGCTCAGGTACAGAATCCCTATGAGGGCGATGTTCCGCTGATGAACGGCCTGTTTGTGGAGGCCGATATTGCCGGTCGCACTCTGGATCGCATAGTGGTATTGCCACGCCAGGCCCTGCACGAAGGCGATCACCTGCTGGTGTTGGATGAAGAGAGCAAGCTGGTTTTCAAAACTGTGGAGCTGTTGCAGAGCATCGGTGATCAGGTGTGGTTGCGCGGTGATATCGCCGTTGGTGATCGCGTTGTGGTTTCCAGCCTGGGTTACTCCCGCGAGGGCATGGCGCTTACCGCTAATCCGCTCAATGAAAAGCCCGCCGGTTTGATCGACAGTGTTAAGAGCGATGCCGAAACCGATTCAAGTACCACCGGTGAGACCGCAGCCACGAATAGCGCTGCCCACGGAGGCCACTGATGAACGGCATTATTTCCTGGTTCGCGCGCAACAGTAAGGCCGCCAACCTGTTGATGATTATGATCATCATCGGCGGCTTCTTCGGAATCAGTGGGATTGATCGCGAGGTATTTCCGGCGATTCAGCCCGGTATTGTCGAGGTAGAAATCTCCTATCCCGGTGCCGGCCCGGCGGAAGTCGAGCAGCAGGTGACCGTGCGTGTGGAGGAGGCTATCTCTGAGGTGAAGGGCATCAAGGAGGTGAACTCCGCCTCTCGCCGCAGCCACTCCTCTATCGAAGTTCAAGCGGTGGATGGCTACGATGAGCTGCGCTTGCTCAACGATATCAAGGTGCAGGTGGATAGTATTAACACCTTCCCCGAGGGTATCGAGCGCCCGGTGATTCGCCTGCAGGAGTGGGATACCCAGCTGATGATGATCGCCATTGGCGGTCCGGTTTCCGAGCGTCAGCTCAAGGAGACCGCGCTGGACTTGCGCGACAAACTCACACTGATTCCCGGTGTACGCCGTGTGGATATCTGGGGCGAGCGCCCGGATGAGCTGTCCATCGAGGTTTCCGAGCTGGACCTGCGCCGCTACAACCTGAGCTTCAATGACGTAGCCAACGCGGTGCGCCGCTCCTCCCTCGATCTGCCAGCGGGTATGGTGCGTTCGGATCGCGGTGATATCCAGGTGCAGACCCGTGGTCAGGCCTATACCGCCGAAGACTTCGAGCGTATTCCGGTAGTCAGCCGTGCCGATGGCTCTGTACTGCTGCTGCGCGATGTGGCCACCGTGCGCGATGGCTTCGAGGAGTACAACAACGTCATTCTCTTTAACGGCAATCCGGCTATGAACCTGCGTGTGGTTCAGGGGGAGCCGCTGGATGTGGTGGCCACCGCCGAGCGTATCAAGGCGTTTATGGCGGAGGCGCGCACCCAGTTGCCGCCGGGTATGGAATTCGACGTCTGGTTCGACTTCTCCAAAGCTTTTGAAGGCCGCATGAACCTGTTGACCACCAACGCCTTAAGCGGCTTCGCCATGGTCTTTATCATGTTGATGCTGTTCCTGCGCCCGGCGCTGGCGATGTGGGTAACGGTGGGCATTATTGTGGCCTTCCTCGGTGCTTTCTGGTTGCTGCCGATTACCGGGGTCAGCCTGAATATGCTGTCGCTGTTCGCCTTCCTGCTGATTCTCGGGATTGTGGTGGACGATGCGATTATTGTGGGGGAAGCGGTGCATGCGGCCCACGACCGCGGTGTGACCGGTCTGGCCGCTGCGGAAGAGGGTGTGAAGCAGGTCTCCGCGCCGGTGATCTTCGCCGTGACCTCCACCATGGTGTTCTTTATCCCCATGTTGTTCCTGCCCGGTTATACCGCGCAGATGATGCTGGCACTGCCGGTGGTGGTGCTCTTGTGTCTGGTGTTCTCCCTGGTGGAGTCTCTGCTGATTCTGCCGGCGCACCTGGTGGGCATGAAACCGGAGCAACCCGCCAAATCCGCCATGGGCATCAAGTTGCAGAAGCTGCGCGGCCGCTTCGCCGGGGCCATGAAGACCGCCGGTGACAAGTACTACTTGCCGCTGCTTAAGAAGTCCCTTGGCAACAGCCGCACCACGGTGATGGTCTTTTTCATGGCGCTGGTACTTTCCATCAGTGTCTTTACCAGTGGTTATGTGGGTTCTTCCTTCTCGCCGCAGGTACCGTCGGATCTGTTGGAATTGCGCGCCAGCATGGCCGATGGCGAGCCTTTCCATGAGGCCGAGCGCGTGATGAATCAGGTGCTGGAGGCCGCAGATAAGCTCGCTACCGATGAGGAGATGCTGAAGCTCAACGATGGCGAGCCCTTCGTGATGAACTCCATGGTGTTCAACTGGCGCGGCAATATCTTTGTGATCTTGCAGCTCACCGACGGAGAGATGCGTGATGTGACTTCCAAAACCCTGTCGCTGCGCTGGCGCGAGCTGATTGGTGAAATGCCGGCCAGTGTTGAAGACCTCAATATTGATGCCACTATCAACGATGGCGGCAACGGTATGAGTCTGAACCTGAGTACCGCTTCCGGGGACATGGACGAATTGCGCGCGGCCGCTGATGCGGTTAAGAAGAAGATGAACAGCTACGCCGGTGTTTACGATGTGCGTGACAATCTCACCAGTGCGCGTCGCGATATCGAAATCCAGCTGAGGCCCCACGCCACCACCATGGGTATCAATCTGGCGGATGTGGCCAGACAGGTGCGCCAGGGTTTCTACGGTGAAGAAGTACAGCGTATTCCCCGCGGTCGTGAGGACGTTAGGGTGATGGTGCGCTACCCGCAGGAAGAGCGCGCCAGCGAAGAGCAGATGGATCGCGTGCGTATTCGTACGGCAGAAGGTGAGGTGCCCTTCTCTGCGGTAGCCGAGGCGGTCTATGTGCCCGGTTACACCACCATCCGCCGCAACAACCGCGAGCGCACCGTGCGAGTGTTTGCCGAGCTAACGCCGAACACCTCCACTGCGCAGGAAATTCTCAAGGATATGCGCGAGACTCTGGTACCTGAGCTGGAGCGCCAGTTCCCCGGTTTCTCCCTGAGAACCGCCGGTGAAATGCAGGAGGAGGAGGAGTTCAACGGTGCGATCCTGGCGTTCTTCGTGCTGTCTCTGTTCGCCATTTACGCCCTGCTGGCCATCGCTTTCCGCTCTTACTCGCAGCCGCTGTTGATCCTCACCGCAGTACCGTTCGGCTTCTTCGGTGCGGTAGTAGGCCACCTGTTGATGGGTCACGATATCAGCATCATGTCCATGCTCGGCTTCCTCGCCGCAGCGGGGGTTGTGGTGAACGATAACCTGGTATTGATGGATCGCATCAACCAGCTGCGCGCCCAGGGTTGGGCGGTGATGGATGCGGTGGTACAGGCGGGCCGGGATCGTTTCCGCCCGATTATCCTGACCTCGATCACTACCTTTATCGGTCTGGTACCGATTATGTTCGAGCGTTCAATCCAGGCCCAGTTCCTGATCCCGATGGTGATCAGTCTCGCCTTCGGCGTCCTGTTTGCCACTGCGGTAACCCTGGTATTGGTGCCGAACCTGTACAAGGTGATCGAAGTACTGCGTCCGAAAAGCAAGCGCCAGGAGCAAACTGATACCCCGGTGTCTCTGGAAACAGCCTGATCGCGATTTTCACGCCAGGCAATGGCGGGGGCTCTCCGCCATTGCCTGGTCTGCGCATTAGTGCCTAAACTACCCGCCTGCAAAATGCCGACATCTCTGTCGGCTTTTTTATAGTGCTTTACAGGATCTTTACCCATGCGCATTCCGCGTATCTTCTCCCAGCAGGCCCTGGCCTGTGTTTCGCAAATCGAGTTGGATGAGGGCGCCTCCCGGCACCTGGTAAAAGTCCTGCGCCTCGGCGCCGGCCACCCTATTACTCTTTTCGATGGTTTGGGCGGCGAGTACAGCGCAGAGTTGCTGACAGCAGGTAAGCGTGCGCAAGTGGGTGTTGGTGCGTTTCGCGAAGACAATCGCCAGTCCCCTCTGGCGTTAACCCTGGCTATTGGCATTTCCCGTGGTGACCGATTCGACTGGGTGATACAGAAGGCTACCGAGCTGGGGGTGGCGGCTATCCAGCCGCTGTTCAGCGAGCGCTGCGAGGTCAAACTTTCCGGCGAACGCCTGCAAAAAAAGCTCGGCCACTGGCGCCAGATTGCCATCAGCGCCTGTGAACAGTGTGAGCGCAATCTATTGCCGAAAATTGCCGAGCCGGTAAAGCTACCGCACTATCTGCAGATCTCAGTACAACAGGGTGCACCGCAAACCAAGCTGGTATTACACCACCGCACCGAGCTGGATCTGCGTCGCTGGGAAGCGGACAATGGCAAGCCGGATTCGGCCCTGTTGATGGTGGGGCCAGAGGGTGGATTGTCCCAGGCGGAGATTGATCTGGCCTTGGGCCACGGCTTTATGCCACTGCGCTTGGGACCGAGGGTTATGCGCACCGAAACCGCGCCTATCGCCGCACTGTCTGTATTACAGTTCCAATGGGGTGACCTGTAGGAGCCGACGCAAGCCAAAATTGGATAGGATGAAAACCAGGAAGGGAAACTATGATTCGAGTGATTGTAGGGTTATTGGGTATCGCCATTGTCTTGTTGTCACTGGCGGTTATTGCCAAGCCCAAGTTGGCGCAAACCATCAGTGAGCGACTCAGCGAAACGGGCTATTTCTTTTCCGCCTGGCTGCGCATCTTTATCGGTCTCTTCCTGTTGTTGATCGCTGACACGCGCCACTGGTATATCCTCTTCAACGCCCTGGGCGTATTGGTGCTGCTAAGTGGCGCCTATATGCTGCAAATGGGTTTTGAGCGCGGCAAGGCGCTGGCGATCAAAATCTCCCAGGGCAATGAAAACTTCCTGCGTATCAGCGGCATACTCGGTGTGGTTATCGGTATTATGCTGCTTTCAGCGCGCTGATTTTACGGGGTCCCATGTCTTCCATAGATTTGATCATTTTTGATTGCGACGGTGTGTTGGTGGATAGTGAGAGTATCGTCTGCCGCATACTCGCCGAAGAAATGAATAAGTTGGGTATGGCCACCACTGCGGAGGAGCTGGATGAGCAATTCAGCGGCCGGCCCGCCAGGGATTGCCTACTGGAAATCGAGAAGCGTTTCGGCGGCCCCCTGCCAGACAATTATTTTGGCAATACCGAGCGCCGTATTCGCGAAGCATTCCACGCCGAGTTGGAACCCGTAGTCGGTATTGAGGGCTTGCTCGATCACTTACAGCAGATCGGCATGCGCAGTTGCGTGGCCTCATCGGGTTCTCACCAGAAAATGCATCTCACCTTAAATAAAACAGGTCTCTACGACTACTTCGACGGCAGGATCTACAGTGCTGAGGATGTTTCCCGCGGTAAACCTTGGCCGGAGCTGTTCCTGCATGCGGCCACCAGTATGGGGGTGGAGCCGGGGCGTTGTCTGGTCGTGGAGGATTCTAACGCTGGCGTGGAAGCTGCGGTAGCCGCTGGCATGCGCGTGGTCGGTTACAGTACCCATAAGCAGAGAGCGCCACAGCTGGAGCAGCGCGGTGCCCGGGTAGTTAGCGATATGATGTCGGTGTTGAACTTCCTCTAACGGCTAGATATCTCCTCCCGCCGGCAGCTTGTTCTACACTGAATTTGACGTCTGCAAACCGGAAGTTTTGTCTATGGCGGGCAAGCCTTTATTCGTCTGCTATCTCGCCCTGCTGGTGCTATTACTTGCCGGCTGCCCCACCCCCGATCCCAACAGGAAATACGCCCTTGAGCCTCAGTCTGCGGTGCAGTCCGGAGACAGCGAGAAAGAGGCGCGGCAGGCGGCTCCCTTTGCCGATGATTTAGTGCGCTTTTTACGCGGAAATTCCCGTAAAGATGGGGATACTTTTAGATTGCGCCTGGAGTTTGACCCCGGTGGCTTTGCGCCGCGTATGGACAGCATCGCCGATCTAGAGGCGTTATTGGTGATCATGCGCGATTTCCCCGAGATGCGAATTACGATTGAGGGGCACACGGATAATGACGGCGACCCAAAGAAAAACCTGCACCTGTCTCAGTGGCGAGCAGACTGGGTGCGCAATTTCCTGATCGAGCGCGGTGTAGACGGTGAGCGTATGCGGGCCCAGGGCTATGGTGATACAGACCCTATCGCCGATAATGAAAGCAAGGCCGGGCAGAAAGAAAACCGACGTCTGGTCATCCGCGTCTTAAACTTCGACCGAATGCCCAGTAGATTGCCGCGATTAAATACATCTCCGAGCCCATAAATTTAATAAAAACCCGGCATTGATCGCCGGGTTTTTATTATTACAGTTGCCGAATGAGCGTTATTGCCGACAAATCAGGTGGATGCTTTGCCTAGCGCCTCACCGTTATTTGCCGGTGTTTGAAAAGGCTGCCCACTAATAACCTGGCGCATCAACTTCGCCCCCTGGCGCAAGCCGAGAATACTTTGAGCGGTTAATACCCCCGAGATCATTGCCCCGGCCACGCCGCAACTCATCACATCCTGGCCGGTGAGATAGAGTCCACTGAGTCGAGTCTTGGGTCTCAGCCAACGCTGCTCAAAACGTTTGGGATCGTGGTCGAGGCCATAAATTTCACCGCGAGGATAGAAGCAGAAATAATCTGTCGACAGGGGTGTGGACAATTCGTAGTAATCGATTTGCCCGCGCAGATGGGGGAAATGCTTGTAAAGGTGCTCCAATAAACGCTGGCTGAAGGCCTCTTTCAGGGCTTCATAGTCATCACCGCGCTTGCCCCAGGGTTTGTCATGCCACTGGGCGAACCAATCGTAATTGGCTGGTGCAACGATTTCGATAGTGGCGCGCCCAGGATAGCGCTGGGTAAAGGTGGGGTCCTTGGCCGAGGGGAAAGAGATATAGGCTAGCGGAATATCTTTGTCGCTATCCTGCAGGAAGGCCTGCATATCCTCCTCGTAGTTCTCACTGGTATAGAGCCAGTAATTGGTTTTCGGTAGTTGTAGTTCTTCGGCGGTCTTTTCCAGGCCGATATACAGGCACAGGTGAGACATAGATGGAGTGACGGTTTTCAGGTCGCGCAGGTAGCCGAGGCGCTCACTGGCACTCTGGGGCAGTAATTTTTCGAAAGTATTAAATACACCGGCTCCGGAAATCACCAAGGGCGCCTCGATTTCGGTGCCATCGCTCATGCGCAGGCCGCGAACCTTATTGCCATTTAATAGAATGGTTTCTACCTTGGCATAGGTAAATACATCGCCGCCACTGGCCTGAATTTGCGGAATAATGGTCTCGGAAATCTTGCTGGCACCGCCCACAGGGTAGTAACCGCCATACAAATAATGTTTGGCAATCAGGGCGTGAATAATAAAACTGCTCTGTGCCGGCGCCATGCCGTTGTCGCCCCACTGGCCGGTGAGTACGGAGATCAGCTTCTCGTTACTGGTGATTTCAGCCAACACTTCGCGGGTGGTTTTGTTCAGCCAGGAAGGATCGCGCAGCTTGCGCCACAGTCTCAGGAATGGACCGCACCAGCCGGGAAACAGCTTCTCCATCGCTATGCGTTGCATGGATTTGGCCACCTCGTTGAGGCGGCCCAGATAGCGTTCGATATTCTCCCGCTCGTCGGGAAAATGTTTAACCAGTTCATCGATAAACGTTTGGCGACCGGCGCGCAGGTCAAACTGCTCTTTACCGATACAAATGCGGTCGTAGGTGTCGTCCATCGGCGCCCAATGCAACTTACCCCTGCTGATAAAGTCAAAAATCCTGCGGGTCATGGTTGGGTGCTCGCCCACATCGCCGATGTAGTGCACACCGACATCCCACTCATAACCATTGCGATCGTAGGCATGGGTATAGCCGCCGGCGGTGTAGTGCTGTTCCAGGACCAGTACCTTCTTACCGGTGGCACTCAGCATAGCGGCGGTAGTCAGGCCGCCGATTCCAGAGCCGATTACCAGGGCATCGTAGGGGCCGTTCAAGCGACTGGCACGGTAACGCTGGCCAATACGCAGGCGGCTGGGCTTGGGGGCGCTGCGTTTCTTTTCAGTAGTTTCGGACATGGTGGCCTCATCACTTTTATTTTTATCTCTCAACCATATCGCTCAAATATTGACTATGCAACAAGTTGCATATTTTTGATCTTGCTGGTTGGCTTGTACTTTCAATGAAAAGAGATATACACTTTGTATATGAATGATATATACGGTGTATAAAATGGGTATCGTCAAGATCTCGGATGAACTACACGATGAAATCCGTAAAGCGAGCACAACGCTGGCGCGTTCCATCAACGCCCAGGCCGAGTACTGGATAAAGATCGGTATGCTGGCCGAGCTAAATCCAGAACTCAGTTACAGCCAGTTGTGCAAGAAACTACTGCGCACCGAATCATTTACTCTGGAAGAGCTCACTCGTGAATAACATAAAAATAAAGACCGCCAGGGAACAGACGTTGATGCGTAACTCCGGTGAATTATTGAGCCGGGTGTTCGCCATGCTCGATGGTATTGTGAAGCCGGGTATTACTACCATGGAAATTAACGACCGGGTGGAAACGTTTATTACCCGGGAGTTGCAGGCGCGCCCAGCCAGCAAAGGGCAATACGACTATCCCTACTCTCTCAATACTTCGATTAATGAGGTGGTTTGCCACGGCATGCCACGGGAGGGGCAGGTGTTGCGCGATGGCGATATCGTCAACGTGGATATAACCCTGGAAAAGTCCGGTTATATCGCCGATTCCAGCAAGATGTATATGATCGGTAATGTGACTCCCATTGCCAAAAAACTGGTGCAGTGTTGCTACGATGCCATGTGGGCCGGTATTCACACCGTAAAACCCGGCGCGACTTTTGGTGATGTGGGCCATACGATTCAACAGTATGTTGAAAAGCGCGGGTTCAGTGTGGTGCGTGAATACTGTGGCCATGGTATTGGCCGTGAAATGCATGAAGAACCCCAGGTAATGCACTTTGGCCGAGCGGGCAGCGGAGCTGTTTTACGCGAGGGAATGACATTTACGATTGAGCCCATGATCAATCAGGGTAATCGCAAAACCAAACTCAAAAAAGATGGTTGGACCGTGGTGACCAAAGATGGCAGGCTCTCCGCGCAGTGGGAGCACACAGTGCTGGTTACGGCGAATGGATATGAAGTGCTGACTTTGCGGGAAGAGGAAAAGAAGAGTTAGAGGAGAGGCTAATTTCTTCGCTTTCATAGCACGTAGAAAGTAATTCTCTACGTGCTATGCGCTTGATCTAGCGCTCGGACTCAGGATATCTGTTCTGAACTCACTCCACTGTCAGTGGAAGTTTCCTTTGCTACCCAATCGAGCAATTTTTTAGCGCGTGATCGAACCTTGTGATTGTGGGACCAGGCCAGAGTTTTCTCCAGAAATGGTTTTGCAAGCTTTGGCTTTTTAAGTTTTGCGAGGTGAAAGCCAATAGCGCTATTTATTTCAATACTATTTGGATTCTTCTGATAGGCTGCCATCATGGTTTTCAGTGCGGCAACACTTTCGCCTTTGTACTGCTGAGCCATCCATTTGTACTGGTAAGCCGATAGGGAAGCCGGATTTAGCGCTATAGCCATATCTGCATAATGCACCGTTTTGGTATAGCTCCCCTCATCCCATTGCCGGGATTCAAGCGTATCATGTAAGCTATATAAATGGTAAACAGATAGATTCGTTGCCGCTGTATGATTCAAATCAGATATTTCTGATAATTCCTGAAGTAAAGCCTGTGCCGCAGTCTCCTGCTGATTGTGCATTAATAGATTCGCTTTCAGAGCGATAACTCCTGGTAACTTGGCAGCATCTTTTTTTACTTTATTCAGATAGCTTAACGCCTGATCATATCTTTCAAGGTCAACCGCTCGCTCCGCCAATAATAGGGATTTTTCATTATGGTTCAGTTTGCGCTTTTCGATTTTAAAGACGTTTTTGGTTAGATTAACCTTGTAGCCCGACAGACGCCGTTCTTTTAGGTGGCGAGTTAATGCGATATCTAAATCTTCCTCTCGGATATCATAATGTTGTGTAAAGAGATCTAGTGGATCTCCTCCATTATTGATATCTGCCAGGTAATTTTTGGTTTTTTCATGATATGCATTTTTTCTGGCATCTTCGCTAAAAAATAAATAATGTAATAATAACCATGCACTGGCGTAATACTGGTTAGCATGTTTCCAACCTTTCCTGTTGTAGTTTGGTTGGAGAATTTCCCTGGCTTTCAAAGTGCCTTCTTCCAGAGAGTAAGCTCTCCACTCCGGAACGTTGCCGATGGTGATGGAATCCTGATCAATAGTCGCACTGGCTAATAATTCTGCGAAACCCTCTGAATACCACCTGGGGTAACGCATGGAACCGCGCTCACGCATAAGATGGTGAACATATTCATGAAACATGATTGCTTGGCCGTTCAATATGCCACGTTTGTTTTCCTGGGAAAAAATTAAGGGGCCATCGATGGTATTGATGTAGAAGCCTGCGATACTTCTTTTTCCGGAGAATTTTTCAAATTCTCTAGACTTATTAAAGTGATAGACCCTAAGCCTAGAGTTTTCAGGACGATCTTCCATGCCTGTTACCATAAGTGAGGCGCTGCGAAATTTTTCCAGCTCGCGCAATAAGGCCTCAGTTTTTTTCGATGAAACATCGGAGTAGACGGTAAAGTTAGTGCTTTTATATTCCCGCCAATCTCTTGCGTAGGCTGATACCGTTAAGACGGATAGCAATAGAAAGGATATAAGGCAGTAAACTCTGCTTTTCATGGAATATCTCTAATAAAAGTGCGGAGAGGCTTGAGCCAATTAAAGGGGCGGGATTTTATAGGGGCATATACGTTTAGTACATGCCAAATCATATGGCCATTTGGTATAGGTGTAGTCTACCCTGCTTTTCTTGGCTTGTGGCGACAATATGTTTCTCAGTTTTTGACGTTGGCTTTTACAGTGTCTTTATCTGAGATTAAATTGTTGACGAATATCATGAATCAGTATTTGCCTCGAACTCTTATGCCGCTCATGGGGTGCGAAAAGGCTGCTGGCGCTCTCTAGCAGGTCAACAGCCCTCTGTAATTTTTGTAGGCCTATTCTGCTGAGATTCCCCTCTTTTGTTAACTCCTTGATCACTATAGAGGCCAGCTCTTTACGGGCTATATCCTCGGGGAGTCCGCTTTTGGTGCATAGCCCATAAGTACCATCGATAAAGTGTTTCCATTCGCTTTCGATATGTGTGGTAAGCCCCTTGTTCATTTTTATGTCAGAACAACTATGGCCAATAGACTTTAACTGATAGATTGTATCCGTGTATCTTGTTTTAAATAAATCAAAAATCTGTTTTGGATTATTTTGTAGCCGAAGGTCTTTTAACCAGGATACATAACCTTTGGCGTAGAACTCTCGGTTATGGGATTCATTATGGGTGCCGAAGAATGAATGGCATTGCAGGCCCAGCACCATCGTGTAGGAAGCTTTAGGCATCACAAGGGCATTCTGGTAGCTTACAAACTCTTCCTGCCTTAAACTGCTTAGCGATAGCAGCTCCTCTTTACTATAAAAGTGACTCTGTAAATATTCTATTAATTCCATAAGTACACACCCGAATGTGCCGTTGCGATCAGATTGGCAGTGCAGCTTGACATAAACCTTACGGCAACACTTCGATGGAGGGCGTAGTATATAAGTCGGGCTATAGATTATATGTAGCGAATTTAGGGAAGCTCTAAGTAGCGATTTATTGTTATTAAAGTTCGAGCCGCTTCCCTGCGACTGAATGCTTTATTAAGATTTTTTAAATAAAATTGTTAACCTTGTTAATCAATCCTGAAGAAATAATATATCTGTACGAATAATATATTTTATTCCACGAGTAATTGCCGTTGAGCTGTGGATCCTATGCAAGGGGTGCATACCATGGGGGAAACACAGTACGGATCCAGCGGGGGTTTTTACATCAATATCCATCATGGAGTGCCGGCTGGGCTGTTGGTAGGGGTTATCTGCATTGACACGAAAACGTGTGGCGCCGCCGTCAAAATCTTCACTGAGTAAAACTAGAAAAGTCATTTCGCTAAAACGGTCTGGAAAACCATTAGCGACCAACTGGCCATCTATGATTCGGCTGCCCGGCCAGGCTCCATCGGTGTGAAATTGAAAGTAATCACCTTCGCCATAACGATAAAAGCGAAAACGCTGATTGAGTCCCACTGGCTCCCGCCCTTCAAAGTAGCCATTGGGGTCCTGCATAAAAGCGCTGCACCGCTGCCAGATTAGCCGTTCGGTAGTTTCATCTACTACCCAGGTAAGGCTGTCGTTATGGCGTACCTCCCTGGGCAAAGAAACGGCGGCATCTGGCAGATAACCGATATTTTCAGTGATATCGATGAGGCGCTGGCATTCCTCACTGGAAAATACATTGAGTAATTGAAAAGCGCCGGGCACCTCGGCAATTTCTCTGCGCTGAACCAAAGACGGGGCGTTACCCTTTAGTGAGGCTGGGTTTGCCAGTCGTGCGGCCCAGGTGGGCAGAGCAGGATGCTCCGCACCGGGTTCCCTGGCGATAATAAAGAAATCCTGCTCAAGGCTGTTGTTGGCCTCAGTTGATGGGTTCATCGCAATGTCTTGAGAACTTGGCATAATGACTTCGTCCAAAATATCTGCACTCGAGTTTTTTAATTAATGATTAATAAGGGTGAGCTGGGCAAATTGTCGGTGTCCCTCAGCCCCGCCGTGGTAGCCAAAACCACTCTGTTTGGCACCTACCCATGGTGTTCCACCGGCCCCCTGGTTAATACCAATCATGCCCGCCTGTAGTTGATTCGCGACTTCCTGGACATCTGCTTTGCCAAATACCACGGCGCCCAAGCCGTATACAGAGTCGTTGGCTCTGTGAATCCCCTCTTCAATGGTGCTGAACCGGTCTATTGCGACTACCGGGCCAAAAGTTTCCTCGTCCTCAAGTTGCATACCCGGTTTGATACCACTGATGACCGTGGGAGGAATAAAAGGAAGCTCGGGGGATTTTTCTCCCAGCAAAAGCGTTGCGCCCTTCTCTATGGCGTCATGAATATGCCGAACCACTTTTTGATGCTGACGGGGATTGACCAATGGCCCTATATCGACATCCCCTTCTGGCCAACCACCGGTGCGATAATTTTTTGCAATGGCAACCACCGCTTGTTCAAACGGGTCCGCGATACGCTCGTCTACATAAACACGTTCAGTTGAAGTGCACATTTGTCCGGCATTTTCAAAGCTGGAAGCCACGGCGAATTGTGCGGCGCGGTGAATATCGGCGCTGGCCAAAACCAGCATGGGATCATTGCCGCCCAATTCCATGATCAGGCGCTTTAACTTGGGAGCGGCATTGGCCATGATGGCCTGGCCGGTTGCACGGGAGCCGGTGAAAGCAACCATATTGATGTCCGCTTTGACCAGGGCTTCTCCGGTTTTTCCATCTCCATGGGCAATCTGTAATACTCCGCTGGGCAGCGATTGGTTCAGAGTTTTTACCAGTAGGTCTGCAACCAGAGGGGTTTCTTCGGAGGGTTTTAAAATCACGCTGTTGCCGGCAATCAGTGCCGGTACGATCAGGTTATTGGCCATCGCCAGAGGGTAATTCCAGGGGGAAATAACCGCGACCACGCCCAACGGACGATATTGAATTTCACTATTACCCTGGCGCTGGCTGCGCAGGGCCTCACCGGAATCTCCGGCCAACCAGGGGCCACTGTGGATGGCACCACCCGCCTCGTAGCTGGCCCGCCGCGCATCTTTGCCCATCTCACGGCTGATCAGTTTTGCCAATTTCGCCTGTATGGGTTCAAGCTGCTTATAGGCTTGTTGTACAAGCTGTACACGCTGCTGAATGGATTTTTTGCCCCACTCAACCTGTGCCTGCTTTGCCTGCTGCAGCAATCCTTTTAAATCGTCTTCATAACAAATAGCGACGCTACCGATAACTTCGTTATTTAAAGGATCTGTTGAGTTCAGGGTTTTATTCATGGGGTTTTGATCGATATTTCAATTTAATTAATGTTTAAACAACGCGATAGTGCGAATTTCCAGGCTGGTACGCCGGGGAGCATTTTCGCTTTCCGGTAAGTCGAAGGCGCTATGGGGACTGCCGGTAATCACATCGCTGTGTTCGCTATCAAAAACCCGCAGTAGCAACCCTTCGCCGGGGCGCATACCACTAAACCAAACCCAGCGGTGTTGAGGGTTGGAGCTGATGACAGAAATCTGCCCCTCCCGCTCTGGATAAATCAGGCGCATTTTGTGGAAATCCGCTGCTTCCACGCTGCGCAGATCCGCCATAGCCAGGGGGGACTCTTCAACCCGATGCAGCAGCGGCAGCCACAAGTTCACAAACTTAAACCGGGGAAAATCGTCCGGATTTAAGCCGTATTCCGGTAGCGTCTGCTTGAGCTGGCGCTGGGCAGACCAGGGCGTGTAATCGTTGTGCGCGATTTTTACCGGGGCGCGGCGACTGCGGCTCTGCTCAGCGATGGCGTCTGCTTTAGTCTGAGCGCGCAGCGTGTGATCGAAGGTCACAACCTGGTCCGCCCCCAAATAAGCAGCCAGCCATCGCTCAATCGCCGGATACCACTGAGTACGGATCAAGGTGTCTCGGGATTCTGGCGAAAGCACTGTGCTATTGGCTGAAGGCTTGTTGCTATCCAGCGCTTTTAAAGTGTCATCCAGCTGGTGCAGGTCGATACCGAGGCTGGGCACTACCAGCTCAAACCCCTGTTCGTCCAAACGGAAGGTCTCCCCCGCAGCCTGCAGTTGCCTGCCGTCATGAACTGTCACCAGGTGGGGGATTACCTGATCGATCAGGCTAGCGGGGCCGGGGCCTGTATGGCGTTGGTCGTAGACCAGCTCTGCGCTGGGGTCTGCGTAGTTGATACTTGCCCGCATTAAGCCCGGTGTCGATGATTGCAGAGTCGCGCCTGGCATAGTGGGTTCCTCACTCATGAAGGTCTATGTATCGGCAATGCTAGGCTGGAGCAGATACAATGAAAATCAAGTAACGATTGTGAGTGATACAGGTTTGACTAGGGGCAACAGAGACGATCGCCTGGACCGGCTTGAACTAAAGCAACTGCGGTTGCTGCAGGCAATTCTGCGGGAGTTAAATTTATCCCGGGTGGCCGACCAGCTCGGTGTGACTCAGCAGACCGTGAGTGAACAGCTCAAGCGACTGCGGGAGATCTTTGGTGACCGCTTATTTATTCGGACCAGCAATGGAGTGGTAGCCACTCCCCTGGCAGAACGGCTGGCACCGAGGATCGATAGCGTGTTAAACGAAATCGCCTCACTGTTGCGTGGGCACGAATTTCTGCCGGCCGAGTACACCGGTATTTTTACTATCAGTGCCACCGACTTTGAACAGCGAGTGGTATTGCCGGGGCTGCTGAAAAAACTGCGTGAACAGGCCCCGGGCCTCAAAGTGGTTGTACTCAAGCTGGAAATCGACCGCATGGCGCAGCAGCTGCAAACCGGTGAGGTAGATTTGGTCTTCAGTACACCCGGTTTTGTGCCGGACAACTGCCCGACAATGCTGCTATATCGAGAGCACTATGTTTGCGTGTGCTGCCGCCATGCAAAAATACCCGGCCAGTTAACAGGGGAAACCCTGGCATTGGCACAGTTGGCGGCGCTACCGCAATTGGTGGTGTCTCCCTCCCGCGGAGAACTGCGTGGCATGGCCGATACCTGGTTCGAGGAGTTTGGCCTGCAGCGCAATGTGGTGTTGTCGGTTCCCTCTTTTGCCGCTGCAGCCGAATGTATTGCCTCCACCAATACCGTGGCTTTCCTGCCGTCGCGCCTGTTGCCCGATGAGCGCCTGAGTACCCTGCCGATTGCCGACCAGCCCCCCGGTTTCGATGTGATCGCCGCCTGGCACAGTCGCAGCGGGCAGGATCCGCTGCATAAATGGATCAGGGAGTTATTGGCGCAGCAATTTGCTCCAGCGACGGATCATCAGTAAAAACGCGCAAGAGTATTCTTTAGCGGCCTCGCTATTAGATAAAGCATTGGTGTTGAATGTGGGTAAACAGGCCGTAGTATTTTTAGAGTGGTGAACGATCTACCCCTTGCCCTTTTTCACTAGGGACTCACGGTGTCATCTTTCTGCAACCACTCTTACCAATCATTGCCTGGGATTGCGTGATCGCCCTCACTTGATCTGACTAAAGAGTTTTGCTCTAGAGTTGCAGGATACTGGTGGCTTTCCTTTTGGGTGCCGAGTTAATGAATTTGAATCTGGTAATTCTCGTATGAATTATGGTTCCAATGTTTACCTGTTCAGGATGGTGGAATCCCTGGGCCTGTTGATGCGCACGCGCCTGTGGATGCAAATCCTGTTGGCTATGGTGCTGGGGCTCGGTATTGGGCTGCTGCTGTCGCCGGAAGGGGCTGGGCTGGTCGATGAGAATCTCAGCGTAATATTGGCCAGCTGGTTCAAGCTGCCCGGTGCCCTATTCCTGAATATGATCCAAATGGTGGTGATTCCACTGGTGGTCTCCTCCATTATCCTCGGGCTCTGTGGCAGTGGAAATGTATCCCAGCTCAAGCGGGTTGGCCTGCGTATAGCGCCCTATTTTATTGCCACCACCACAGTAGCGGTGGTTATCGGCATAGTCCTGGCCCAATTTATTCAACCGGGTAACTATATCGATGAGGCCCTGCTCACGGCAGCTACTGAATTACCCGGCAGCCCACCACCACAGATGCTGGAATCCAAGCCGCTACCGGAGCGAATTGCCGAACTGATTCCGGCCAACCTGAATCAGAGCATCGCCATGCGCAATATGCTGCAGCTGGTGGTTTACGCGATTTTCACCGGAGTGGCAGTGATGTTGCTGCCGCAAAAGCAGCGTGAAACTGCAGTCTATGCCTTCGGCATAGTGCAGGAAATCGCCTTGAAAATAGTCGGTTGGGCCATGCTGTTCGCGCCGCTGGCGGTATTCGGATTATTGGCAGATATCGCCATTCGCGTGGGCTTAACGGCGATAGTGGGGATGTCTGTCTATGTAGGCACGGTTATTCTGGGGCTACTAATCCTACTGCTGTTCTACCTGTTGATTGTCGCACTGGCCACGCCAATGCGGCCTTTGAGCTTCCTGCAGCGCATCAGCGGCGTTCAGCTACTGGCCTTTTCCACTTCCAGCTCCGCGGCCGTTATGCCGCTTTCAATGCGCACTGCCGAGACTTCCCTGGGAGTGAAACCTTCCATAGCCAAATTTATTGTGCCCCTTGGCGCTACGGTGAATATGGACGGCACCGCGCTCTATCAGGTGATAGCGGCTGTATTCCTAACTCAGGTTTATGGAATTGATCTCAGTACCGCCCAACTGGTTGGGTTGACGTTAACAACTGTGGGGGCCTCCATCGGCTCGCCCAGTACGCCGGGCGTGGGTATCGTTATTCTCGCGACAATTCTTGCTGGTATTGGTGTTCCTCCTGAGGGCATTGCCTTGATTATTGGTGTAGATAGGATTCTGGATATGTGTCGAACCGCAGTAAATGTCACAGGCGACCTGACTGCTTGTCTGGTGATGGATAAGTTACTGGGGAGCGATAACCTGGAGGAAGTGACCACTCAGGTGGCCTGAATTATGACAATATATGTGGGGAGAATTCCTGGAATGTTATGCAGTGATCTATTGCATTGAGCTGCTTAAAATATAAGCAAAATATTTGATTCTTTTTTATGCTTAGCCAAAAAGTCATCAATACTTTTTAAGAATAGCTTTATGAGCCCTTGGGAAAATGAATTAATTGCTCACTTTATTGGATGTGTTTTAATTAAAGGAAACAAATCACTTGTTAAGCAGAAAACCTTTTTTATTTTTAGGGGGTTGATTGTTTTATATAAGGTATGAGTTTTTCAACGTTGTGTTTAATTATTTTCTTCTTTTAATTTTTCAATAAGTAAGTCTACTCCCTGTTCAATAGCGCTTAATGTTTTTTTAAAGTCACTTAAGCCCCCAAAATAGGGGTCTGGTATGTTTTTTTTTGTTGTGTCTCCAGCAAAGTCTAAGAATAGATACAGTTTTGATTGATATTGGATTGGAGAAAGAGATTTAAGTGATTTTAGCGTCTCATTGTCCATTGCCAATATATAATCAAACCTAGAAAAGTCTCCCTCTCGGACCTGCCTTGCATGGAAATTTCTGAATGAATAGCCGTTATCCTCACCTAGTTTCAACGCTCGCTGGTCGGGCCTTTCGCCAACATGTTGATTAATAATTCCTGCAGAATCTACCAAAAAAGAAAATCCTGCGAGTTGTGCTTTGGTGCGAAAGACTGACTCGGCAAGAGGAGATCGACAGATATTACCTAAGCAGACAAACAATATCGAATAGCGAGGTTTGATATTCAAGTTAAATCCTTTTTAAATTAACCTGTAGTTTTGCAGGGTCTCTAATACAGAATGTCATTTTCTTTTAAGTGCATATCATTTATTGCCGATTCAACGGTTTGATAACTATGGTGAGAGACAGGGCTAAGCCCTTGCATGCCCCTCCAAAAAATGCTTAAAGACTTTCTAATTTCAGGATCTTTGACAACTTCGATAAGCCCTTTTTGTATCAGGTTAAAAGAGATGCTCTCTGGCAAGGGAATTTTATTTATAACTAATGGGTCAGTATAGATTTTCTCTCTATGCAATTGAACTAACTTGTCTTCTGCATCGGCGTACGTTTCACCCAGTGATTTGATTACTGCTTCATGGCCGGTACCTATATCGGCCTCTCCTAAGTATACTGCTTTTGCCGCCAAATTTTGGCACCCGGCGAAAATTGACTTTTTGAAATGCAGAAATGGATGAATATTAAGTCTTTTTAAATGAGCTGCAGGGATTAAGAAGCTGGATGTGGAAAATCTATTTCCATAAGCAATCCTGAATTTTCCTGGATTTTTCTTTAAGTCAGAGAGGGACTTGATGCCGGATTCCTTGTTGACATAAATCTGCGAAAAATAATAGGTGTCTTTTTTGCCATTTGCTGAACGGTATGCAGCACAGGCAGGTATTATATGGTTGTTTTTTTTATGGGCAAAAATATATTCTACAGGCTTCATTAGGGCAATTTGAGAGTGATCATTACACATGTCATCATATTGCTCTAGGACAGTCATGCCATCCCTTACATTAATAAGAACTGTTCCGGTTGAATTTTCTGACAGCCAGACAGCTAATTTTTTTGAAAATAAATTAATGGTTGTGCGTATTTTTGATGGGGAGGAACCCTGATAAAAATCATTATAGTAAGTCAGATTTAAAATAGTCATGTAGGGCCACTTTGAGCTCTATATACCTACTACAAATAGGTGTTGCCTTTTAATTTTTTAATAAGATAAATTTCCTTGTTTGGCGCTTAAAACCCCAGTTGACACATAATTAAAAACCTTTTTTAAGAATAGACTCTTTTAATCGGAGTGGATTTTGTGGTGAGTGAGTAGTTTGAGTTGTAAATATTTATATATGATTTATCTATCAGAGAATAGGTAAGTCTATTGTTGCAAGAGATTTGGATGAACAGTCTCTATGGCTCTCCTATACTCCTATGACATTTAAACATTTACTTAAAATTATGTCTTGCTCTATATTGAGGTAAACAAAATCAATAGATAGTTTTATGTCTGTATTGTCGTGAGATTGCATATATTGAGTGTGCTACGGTTTTTATAGTCAGCTATAAGTTAGCTTTAGTGTGATTCTTGAAGAGTTATTTGTTCTAGTATTTTTATGATATTTAATTTAGCTGCACTGCATAATCATCCACGAGTTATTAAAGTTACATTGCTTTGCGTCACTTTCCTTAACCCAGATATAGAGCCTGCCACAATGTCCCCACATAACCTTAACATCATCGTCGGAATCAAACTGTAGAAGTAATTTCCAGTCATTTAGCTGGTCCCTTAGTTGTTTTGCTTTTTCTGAGGTAAAGCTTTCAGGTTCACCGCAATAGACGCCACCGCTAACCAGCGGACATTCCTCCTCCATGCAGTCATTCTGCACGGGCTTTGGGTAACCTCCCACTTGATGGTAAGGATCATCCCCATAATTATTCGCGATAAATTCATAATAATCGCAGTGATCTTCATCCGATAGCTCTGTGTAAGAAATATCTAGACGATCTAAGTCGGGGTAGCTGGTAAACGTAGAAGGCCTTAAATATTTGATTTCTGAAGCAACAGATTCGGGATCTATATTGAGGGGTAACGGTTGTTCAAAGGGTTCATCGCTACCATTTTCATAGATAACGGCCCATCCGTCCTTATCTTTTTGGGCAAAGCCCCAAGGACACTCTTCAAGGTCATAAAAAATAATAGTCGCCCCTGTTTAGGTAGCCAGTCAATACACTGGTCGGCATTAATTTCAGATAAATCCAGCTGGGCGATAAAGCTTAAAGGTTGATCATTATTTCCTGGCCACTTAATTTACTGACAAACAATGGGAAATCCGCCTAAAAAGCTGTTTGTCTCAGTGGGGGAGCCAAATAAGCGTAAGCATTCATGCCAAAGGCTTTTTCACATCTTCAATCATTACAACATCCCTTTAATTTTGTGACAGAGAGGTAAACTATGTACTTACAATCAGTGTTCTTATTTACTATTAATTAACACTTGTGTATTGAAAGGAAAGAACATACTGATTCGAGATGCGTTGTGATTAGATCTCTGCAAGTTTGAACTCGGCATCCGCGCCTGATTTTTCCCGAGAGCAGCCTATTCTTTCCTTCTGCCTTCTTAGTCTTATGACGAAATCCAATTTAAGCGGTGGGCAATAAGGCCCGTATATCATCAGGTACTGGCATGGATTTTCCAGCCTGCTGGTCTACCCAAACAATCTTAGCTTCACCGGTGGTGTAGAGTTTATCGGTGTTATCCGCATCTCTGATCTCGTAATAGCTATTAAAGCTACTACGCCCTGGATTACCGCCATACATACTAATCGTAATGTTGGCTGGAAATACCAACGGTAAATGAAAATTGGCTGAAGCATTGAGTAATACAGGACCATCCCCTTGATTACTGCTAAGAGCACCCGAGCTATATATCGAGGCTAGCCAGCTACAGCGACACTGCTCAAAGTAGGTGAAATAGGTGGCGTTGTTAATATGGCCAAAGGCGTCCATATCACCCCAGCGTACAGCTAAGGTTTCCTGATATAGAAGGTTGCGGGGGGCTTCGCTCATTGTTATTACACTTAAATCAAAACAGTAAAGCGGTTAATTGTAATGGGCTGACGGAGCTATGAGTAGGTTTATATTTTATATTGTAAGGGGCATGCAAGGCTGCAATAAAACGTCAATATTAACTTTCTATTTCTTACTCATTAACAGAAGTTTGATCGGAATTTATATTCATAAATTGCTAGGGATCTCTGGATTAAATCTATCTTAAATAGGTTGCCAGTCCAACATCTCGCCCAGAGTTGCATAGCTTTCAGGAGATGTTCAGTCGAAATCAGTCAGAAGGTGGTGAACGAGATCATTCCGTTCTGCCACCCTGCATTTCAACCGCGCCATGGTTGTGACCGCTCTGTAAGCCAGAGGCTTCCTATAACACCTAAGCACTCCAGCTATGACTCAATGTCTCCGCCTGTTTTAAGCACAGTTGCACCGCCTCATCCGCCCCATCCGGTGGGTATTTCCATTTGCGCAGTGCGCGGCGCACCAGGTTGCGCAGTTTGGCGCGCACGCTGTCGCGCACCTGCCAGTCCACGGTGGTGGATTTGCGCAGCTGCTGGGTGACGTATTTGGCGAGTTCGCGAAGATTGTTATCGCCCAGTTCTTTTACCGCCGACTGGTTTTGGATTAAGGCGCGGTAGAAGGCGATTTCGTCGGTATTGAGGCCGGAGTTTTCCGCCATCTGTGCATCGTCGGCCATGTCCTTGGCCATCTGGATCAGTTCTTCAATCACCTGAGCGGTTTCAATGGCGCGATTGTGGTATTTGCGCAGGGCTTCCATAATGCGGTCGGAGTATTTTTTCTCTGACACCACATCGGTTTTCATGCGCGCTTTTACTTCGTCGCGCAGTAGCCGTTCGAGCAGCTCAACGGCCAGGTTTTTTTCTTTCAGATTGGCGACGTCTTCCATAAATTCAGGAGACAGCAAGCCGATATTCGGGCGGTCCAGGCCCACCATGCTGAAGATATCATCCACACCGTCGGTGACAATGGCGTTGTCGATAATCTGCTTGAGTGCGGAGTTCTTTTCCTCATCGGTGCGGCGCTTGTCGATGGCGGTGAACTTGGTGATGGCGTTTTTCACCGCGCCCCAGAAGGCGATCTCTTTCTTGTAGGGCGCGGCGTCCTCCAGGGTGCTGCACAGGGTGTAGGCCTTGCTGAGCGCAGCCATCACATCGAGAAAGCGCCGTTTACCATCCAGCTCGCCGCTGCCGGGGTTTTTCAGGCTGAGGATATGGTTCATGGCGCCTGGCAACAGTTGCAGGGCCTGGGTCTCGTACTGGCTGTAATCAAAGCCGTGCATCATATCGTGCAGTACGCCGAGCTTTTCCAGCAGAATGGCGTAGGCTTCATGGGCGTCGTGGGTGGGTTTGCCCTTACCGTTAGAACCGGTATAGGTCTTAAGTGCCTGCTTTAACTCGTTGGCAATGCCGATGTAGTCCACCACCAAGCCGCCGGGCTTGTCTTTAAACACCCGGTTAACCCGCGCAATAGCCTGCATCAGGTTGTGGCCCTTCATGGGCTTGTCGATATACATGGTGTGGCAAATGGGGGCATCGAAGCCGGTGAGCCACATATCCCGCACGATCACCAGCTGTAACGGATCGTTCACATCCTTAAAGCGCTTTTCAAACGCTTTCTTGGTTTCTTTGTTGTAGATATGCGGCTGCAACTTGGCTTTGTCCGATGCCGAACCGGTCATCACAATTTTGATCGCGCCCTTGTCGGTGTCTGGGTGGTGCCACTCCGGCTTGATAGCGACGATGGCATCGTAGAGGTCAACACAGATCTCGCGGCTCATAGCCACGATCATGGCCTTGCCGGGCATGGAGGCGGTGCGGCTGTCGAAATGCTGGATTAAATCTTTGGCCACCTGCTCCACCCGGGGCTGGCTGCCGACGAGTTTTTCCAGCGTGGCCCAGTGGGATTTGGTTTTCTCCCGCTCGGCCACATCTTCTTCGTCCTCAATAACCTCTTCAACATCCTCGTTCAGCGCCTCGATATCGGCCGCGTGGATATCCAGCTTGGCCAGGCGCGATTCATAGTAGATGGGCACCGTGGCGCCATCGTCTACCGCATCCTGAATATCGTAGATGGAGACATACTCACCAAATACCCTGCGTGTATCTTTATCGGCCGAGTCGACCGGGGTACCGGTAAAGCCGATAAACGAGGCCGCCGGCAAGGCATCGCGCATATGCTTGGAATAGCCGAAGGCGTAAGTGCCCTTTTGGGTGTTGAACCTGGCCTTGTCGCCATAATGGCTGCGGTGGGCCTCATCGCTGACCACGACGATATTGTGGCGGCGGCTCAACACCGGGTGGCTGGTTTCCTCGCCGAGTAGGGCAAATTTTTGCACCGTGGTAAACACGATACCGCCGGACTGGCGCGCGGCGACTATCTGGCGCAGCTCGTCTCTGTCGCCGGCCTGTACCGGGGTCTGTTTGAGGGCATCGGCGGCCATACAGAAGGTGTTATACAGCTGGCCATCCAGATCATTGCGGTCGGTGACAACTACGATAGTGGGATTATTCATGGCGGGCTGTGCCAGCAACTTGCTGGCGTAACACACCATGGAGATGGACTTGCCGGAGCCCTGGGTGTGCCAAACCACCCCGGCCTTGCCGGAACCGGGTTCTACTTTATCGGCATAATTCGCTCGGGGTTCGGTCACCGCGCTGGATTGCTCGGCGGCAACCACGGTCGCTTTCACCGCTTGGCGCACCGCGTGGAACTGGTGATAACCGGCGATCTTTTTAACGATTTGATCGCCGTCCTGCTCAAACAGAACAAAGTGGCGGATATAGTCCAACAACAGTTCGGGCTTAAAGAAGCCTTTTACCAGGGTTTCTAAGAAATACTCAAAGTGCGGTTTGTCGTGCTCGTTATTGACCACCCGCCAGGGCAAAAAGCGCTCTTTGCTGGCGGTGAGGGAGCCGACGCGGGCATTGAGGCCATCGCTGATGACCAGCGCCTGGTTAAAAATAAACAGGTCGGGGATTTCTTCTTTGTAGGTTTGCAGCTGCTGGTAGGCTGACCAGATATCAGCGCTGTTGTCGGCGGGGTTTTTCAGCTCAATCACCGCCAGCGGCAAGCCATTGATAAATACGATAATGTCCGGGCGGCGACTTCCCTTGGTGCCGGTGATGGTGTATTGGTTGACGACCAAAAATTCGTTGCGCTTGGTATTGGCGAAGTCCACCAGCTTTACATAGTCGGTTACTACTTCGCCGTTGTTATCCTTAAACTCGACCTTGACCCCTTCCTGCAACCACTGGTGAAACTGTTTATTGTTTTTGATCAGGATGGGTGTTTCGGGTGTGGCGATCTGCTGGGTGACTCGCTCAAGGGTGGATAGCGGCACCTGGGGGTTGATAACTTCCAGGCTGCTTAGCAGGCGCTTGTGCAGGATAATCTGGCGGTAGTCGCTGCGCTCCGGGGTATCGCCGTCGGGGGCGATATCGTAGCCGCAGGTATAGTTGTAGCCTAGAGTGTTAAACCATTCTAGGCAGAGTTGTTCTAGTTGGTCTTCCGTGATCATATTTTTATATTTCCATCGACTAAATCAAGTAGCAGTGCCTCGATGGCCTCATCATGATCGGAGCTTTCATACCATATAGGAAAGATATTTGCTGCAACGAGCTGTTCTCTTCTAGCAATCCTGTCCTCACTTTCATGTAAATTTACAATAGCATAATGTTGCGGTAAATTTTCATGGCCAAATTCTTCTACATAATCAGCCATTAACTTTAATGTCCGATCAGAGGATAAACTACATCCCATGAATAACATTGTCTTGGCAAAAAAAGTATGAGATACAAGTGTTCTCAACACTGCTTTTTCTGAATAGGCAGCCTCATATTCAGCAAAGGTAAGAACTCTATCTCTTTGTCTATTAGCATGACCATGTAACTTCAACAAAAATGGTTTGCCTGTAGCCGCTAACCGAGGAAACTCTGAAGCCGAGTTCCCCAACATTATCTCTTCAAACTTTAATCCCTGATCTGCATATGTCCTTTCCAATAAAGAATCAAAGTTTGTTGTTATTACTCCAGAATTAAATATTTTTGGCAAATAATTAACGGGGCCTTTAATCTCTCTTTTTCGACTAAATGTAATTTTAAGATGTTCATTAAATGAAGCTGCACCCATATCATCAAATAACAATTGTGCAGCTTCTTCATATTTGCCGGTAGCCATTAGTTTATTTAGCTGGCTTAAGTCTACCCTGGTTTCAGAGCAAACCTTCCTAAGATAATCCTTCCAGCCAGGATAGTTGCTCGATATGGACATTCCAGCACCAATAAAGGGAATCACAACTCCCTCCTGAAATGTCTCTTTTAAACTTTCATATCTGTCTCGATTGTCATATTTTTCTAAAATTTCATCAGCTATTTGCAGGTAGTTTTGCTTCCGTTCGTCGAACCATTCGTTAAGAATTTGATCATATACATTTTCATCGATAAGACCTAACATTTCATCTGGAGACCAATGCATCTCTCGTATATGTATTCGTCCTTCATCAATGTATGTGTTTGACTCAGTCTGTAGTTCGATATTAAATTGTTCCTTCAAATACTCCATGTCAAACGGCAACCCTGTCGAGCATTAGTTCATCACTTAATAATTTTGGTAGCAAATTGTCTCTAATATCCTCAAGAGAGTTTGTTTCTGATGTCAGCGTTCTAATTGTTGAAAATATTGGTGAAGTAAGTTCGTTGAACGCATTTAATGTCTCACTGTTTGGGACTAGAATAGGCATGCTTTTTATCATTTTAGAATTTACAGCCGTTGCTATTGATGAGGTGCTCCCCAGCCCTTGGAAATCAAAGTTTTTTAGATAAAGATACAAATAATTTGTAGACACCGTGAATGGCTCGTCTAGTTTAAAATGAGCAATAGCTTCATTTGATAGCATTTCTCCATCTGTTATTGATACCCTGCCAACAGTCATTTTAAAACTAAGCAAGCAAGTGTTATCAGGAATGCGCCGTACCTTAAATTTCTCTACCGCTTCTGGTGTTAGAAATTCATTTGTTTTCTGGATATATACTCCAGACTCTCCCATATCCTTAATCGATACCCATTTTATGTCATCGTTGCACTTAGAAAACCACTGGCTTTCTTTTCTAGGTGGCGTTTTTCCAATTGCAACATTCGCGACATTCAAAGCATCTTTATATACCCAATCTTCTGGAATCTCACCCAACTCCGAATCCATCAGCGTATCCGGAAACAAAGCAGCGGTGGTTTTAAGTTGGGTTTGCTGCGCTTCGCTTAGGGTATCGCAGGCTTGGCCCCCGTTAAGGGCGGCGATGGCGGCTTGTTCGGGGTTGCCTTGGGCGATGATGGCGGCCTGAGCGCTGGTCCAGCGTGGGTCTTGCTGGATTTTGCTTAGAATCTCGCTGTCGCTTTGGCCTTGCTGGCGCAGCTGAGCGGCCTGATTCGCGGCGATTTTGGCGTGGGTGGGTTCGAAATCGACAAACCAGCTTTTAAACAATGTTTGGGCGATCTGTTCCAGCGTTTGGTTGGTTTGGCGGTTGACTGTTGCTTTGTCATCCAACGCCTTTAATACTCTGGCTATATGTTTTTGAGTATCAATTGGCGGCAACTGAATTACGAGCCGGCTAATCATATCGTTATTTAAGCTTGCACGTGTCGACATCGTAGAGAACGCCAACATCCCTGTCCTAAAACTAGAACTACGTAAGCAATAGCCCATGAATTCAGGGTGCACTTCGTATTGAGAGTCTACTTTAGGTCTTAGTCTCTTTGTAAAACCATTGAAAGTTGCCTCTGGGTAGTCTTTGAGAGCGACGCTACTCATTCCCAGTTCATGCATTGTTTCACTGGTTCTTGTTAAGAATACATCTCCCCGTTTAATAGACCCTTTTGCTCGCTCTTTTTCGGAGGACTCAACTAACTGCTCTAGTTCATCAGGTAAGAAATAATTTCCAAATACTTCCTTAAAACTAAGAAACGGATAGCCTGAGCCAAAGGAGCCTGCTGGCTTTGATAAGCCAGAACTAATGTCGTAGATATCAGTTAACGCTACATCTTGCCAATCAGACATCGAAACCCAACCCCGCCAAATTCTTTTTAATCTCCGCTTCTAAACGATCCGATTCTGCAAACTGCGTTTTTAACTGGCCGGTTAAACGGGCCATTTTCTCGGCAAAGGGTTCGCCATCGTCTTCTTCCGCAGCGGCGCCCACATAGCGGCCCGGAGTCAGTACAAAATCGTGCTTTTGCAGCTCTTCCAACTTGGCGGCTTTAACAAAGCCCGGTACGTCTTCGTAGTTTTCGCCGGTCTGCCAGTTGTGGTAGGTCTCGGTAACTTGGTTTAAATCTTCCTGGGTAAAATCCCGCAGTACCCGGTCTTTCATATAACCCAGGTTGCGGGCGTCGATAAACAGTACTTCGCCTTGGCGATCGCGCAGCTTTCGGCCGGCAACGGAGGTGCGCGCCCCTTTGTTTTTGCTCAGGAACCAGATACAGGCGGGGATCTGGGTATTGGTAAACAGCTGGCCGGGCAGGGCCACCATACACTCCACCAGGTCGGCCTCAATCAGGCGCTTGCGGATTTCCCCTTCGTTATTGGTGTTGGAACTCATGGAGCCGTTGGCCAACAGCAAGCCCATACTGCCGTTGGGGGCCAGGTGGTAGAGCATATGTTGCAGCCAGGCGAAGTTGGCATTGCCAGACGGCGGCCTGCCGTATTGCCAGCGCTTGTCATCGTCGGCCACGCCGGTATCCCACTCCTTCATATTGAACGGCGGGTTGGCCATAACGAAGTCGGCGCGCAGGTCCGGGTGCTGGTCGTTGATGTAGGTGTTGGCCGGCTCTTTACCAAAGTTAAAGTCGATACCGCGAATGGCCATATTCATCGCGGCCAACTGCCAGGTGGTGTGGTTGTATTCCTGGCCGTAAATGGAGACTTCGCCAATCTTGCCACGATGCTCGGTAATAAAGTGCTCGGACTGCACAAAGAAGCCGCCGGAGCCCATGGCCGGGTCGTACACGCGGCCCCTGAAGGGTTCGAGCATTTGCACGATCAGGCTAACGATAGACTTGGGCGTATAGAACTGGCCACCCTTCTTGCCCTCGGCCAAGGCGAACTGGCCGAGCATATATTCGTAGACGTGGCCGAGGATATCTTTGCTGTTGAGGCTGGCGTGGTTGAACGGCACCGTGGCGATCAGGTCGATCAGCTCACCCAGTTTGGACTGGTCGATTTGCAGCTGGGTGTAGCGCTTGTTGAGCACCCCTTTAAGCTTGGGGTTGTCGGCTTCGATGGCTTCCAGGGCGTTATCGATCAGGTGGCCGACGGAACTGATTTTGAGGGTTTTGTCCTCGCCGCGCTCGTCCTGGAAGCTGAGTTCGGCACCGCCGATTACGGCCTTGTTGTTGTCTTGCAGAAACTGCCAGCGGGCCTGCTGCGGCACCCAGAAGGTATTGGTTTCCAGGTAGTAGTCGCGCACTTCCAGTTCGATATCGATTTCTGCTGCGTAGTCTTCACTGTCGGCACCGCCAAAGTCCTCGGGGTCGAGGAAGTAGTCGTGGTCGGCATCGGTGAGCTGCTGCCTGAGTTCATCGCGGCGGATATCGAAGGCATCGGAGACATATTTGAGGAAGATCAGGCCCAGTACGGTGTGCTTGTATTGGGCGGCATCCAGGGTGGAGCGCAGCTTGTCGGCGGCATTCCAGAGTTTTTTCTCGAGGTCGTTGAGAAACTGTTGTTCTTCGCTGTTGGTCATGGAGTTACGACTATTGGTTAAATCTTGTGGTTGTTCGATGTGTTCTTCAGTGCTTGCATCGGCTGATGGGGCAGGTTTAGACCGATATTAATCATCTTCACTAAAGTAATCGGAGTCTATGGCTTGTAGGGTCAGGGTTTCTTTGACACTAGTGCCGAGTCCATAGGTGATCATTAGGTCGGCGAGTTTGTCGCCGTCGATCAGGATAATTTTCTTTTCAATCATGCCCACAAATGCTTGAGCTTCCTGGCTAAAGCGGCTGGTGGTTATGAATACCCCTTTCTTTGCGCGGCACATATCCAGTGCGCCGCAGAATTTTTGTATCTCTGGGCGGCCAATGGTGTTTTCGGTGTAGCGCTTGGCTTGCAGGTAGATACTGTCTAGTCCCAGCGGATCTTGCTTAATAATGCCATCAATACCGCCATCGGCGCTGTATTGGGTGGCAAGGCCCGCGTCTTCGGCGGTACCGCCGTAGCCCATAGCGAGCATCAGGTCGACGACTAAACGCTCAAAGAACTGCGGGCTGCACTGCTTGATATGGGTAAGCAATTGGTCTGCCAGGGTGTCTTTGAGCTCGGCGTGGGCGCTGCGTAGCCGTTCTTCTGGGGTTAGGTCGTTGTCGGTGGTGGTTGCCTGGGATCTATCAGCGGTTTCACGGGAGCCGCGGGTGAATTCTACAAACTCTGGGTATTGGCGCAGGTAGGCGTTGCTAATGGCATTGGGGCAGTCGACCAATGCTTGCCGGCCACGGTCGGTAATTTTGTAGCTACCGCGTACGGGGATTTCGATAAGCCCTGCTTTGCCTAGATAAGTGCGGGCCCAGCCGAGGCGGTTGCGGAAATAGGTTTGGCGGCCGCTGGGGAGATGCCTTTGGATTTCTTCCTGGGTTAGCTCAAAGAATGTACTTAGGCGCTCATGCAGGTCGACCATTTGGTGGGCACGGCCATCTTCTATGGCTGCTAAGAGCGGGCGGAAGAGTTGTTGATAACTTGGAATAGGCATTTTGGTTTTGTGACGCCGTTTTAAGCGATAGAAAATACCATAAATCTTTGGGGAAGGTTGGGGTAATTGGAGGTGCGGATTGCGTGAAATTACCGGGCGTTGTGGCCGTGGCTTGGTACTTCTGAGCGATGGGAAAGGATGGGGCCATTACTGCAACGACCACTTAGCTAGAGTGAGGGCCTGCGTAAGCTTTGTGTTACTGGTGGAGCCCACTTGATGAATGAGGGTGCAAACGGCTTTCAATTTATGGTGCCAACGAAGCAAGAAATAATGATGCTTGCATAAGAAATTGCCGAGTCTAAGCGGACAATACTTTTCTCGTGGCCAAATATTTTGGATGTTTGAGTGGAGAAAGTTGAGCGATATTCAATATTTTGGGGTGGAGCATTGAAGGAGCAGTATTGTTCCCCGGTATTAGCAAAATTGCCAGCTCATACTGTTATTTTTGTATTGAGATAAATAATCCAAGACTTTTATTTTTCTTAATCTTTTTAAATTTTCTTTAGTTTTGGTTGGTGCAACAGGGGCCGTTTTGGTGTCCTTCTCTATCTTTTTTTCAGGCACTTATAATCAGTTAAGTCTTTAAGGTTTTTAACTCATTCTGGAGTGAATTTTCTAATACTTATAATTAAGCCTGTTGACCAAGTGTTGAATTGTAAGTTGTACGTTTTTTCGATTTGCTTTCCGTACGGAGGTGATTCCATAGCTTTTCCTGGTTACGGTTAATTGTATTCTTATACAAAAAATAAAGTGATAAACATACTTAGATGGTACGTACGTTTTGTATGAGTGATTAGCCTATCAATTATTGTAGGTACGCTTGGATGAGACCTGGTTCTCAAGGGCGGTCATAAAACTATTTTTAAAATTTCTTTATGGTTCTAGCTGCTCGTACTCCTGGATAAACTTGTAAGTCTTATCCCTGCAAGAAGCACTATGGGTTAATTGGATAAAAAGGAGAGTATGCGTGTATCCGCGTCGCCATGATCACAATATAAAGGAGCAGAAATATAATGCTATCCGGGAAATTGTATTTGAAGAAATTCGAAATGATTTTGGTGTTAATGCAAAAGGAGTGACATTGCGAGATTGCCAGTTTGCAAATAACTGGGAGAACCTTCAAGGCAAAGGATATAGAAAAGATAGGGGTGGTTGGGATTGGGTTGAGCTGTTTAAATCTTATCAGAATAAGCCAAATCGGTTCGAAATTGCTCTTACTTCAGCTGGGACATTGGGGGCGCTGGCATATGGCCAAACTTCTAGAGCCGGCTCAAAAGTACGTTTGGATTTTATAGAGTCAACACCGGTAAGGCCTAGTCCTTTGGGGATGAGATCTCTTCCGGTAATCTCTGCTGCTGCGACCCTGTTCGCTGATATCGTCGGTGCAGATGAAATATGGGTAATTGAGCCTTTTGCCCATTTAGAAGAGACCTATCAGTCAGTAGGTTTTGGTCCTCGCACCTACTACCATCAAAAGGTGCCAGGGCAAATGAAAAAGAGAAGGTTGTTATGAAGCATGATCCAACAACAAAAGAAGGGCGAGAAGAGATAAAAAGATCTCTTAAAAAACTACGCCCTGAGATAGAAGAGCTGAAAGAGCTTGCAAAAAAAGATGTCGATAATGAGCCGAGAGGCAAGCTTACAAACCCTAGTGAGATACATGTAAAAAGGATTTTAAAGCGAAATGAAGATAGATGAGATTAGAGATATTCAGTCACAATTAAAAAGTAGAAAATCCGTGCTGAAGGATAAAGTTAAGAAGGTGGAGCTTGGATTGAAGTTGATGAAAGATCAAAATCGCTTTGCTAGTGACAGCCGAAAGAAAAAATAGGCAGTAGCTGCTATTTGATGCCCCTTTGACAAACCCTCTAGCTGATGGGGCGGGGGGCTTGGTGGAATTGAACCAGGCGCTGCCGGGAACTTTAATGCTTTGATCAAGCGTTAAAAAACCCGCGAAAGCGAGTGCTTGCGCGGGTTTAAAAATGGTGCCCGGAGGCGGAATCGAACCACCGACACGGGGATTTTCAATCCCCTGCTCTACCGACTGAGCTATCCGGGCTTTGCGATCTTGCTGGGCTTCCCCTGCGTCGCGAGGCGCGTATTAAAGCCTTATCGCGGGCCTGAGTCAACCCCTTGATTGTAAAAAGTTTTTTTTCTTTTGGGGGGAGGCTTTGCGGGGCCCGTTTACTGCTGTTCCGGGGGTACGTAGCCGTCGGCTGCGTCGTACTCTTCACCGCTCAGGAACTTCATCATCTGCTCGCTCAGGTAGGCGCGGCTTGAGGGTTCCATCATGTTCAGGTGCTTTTCGTTAATCAGCATGGTCTGGTGCGACATCCACTCCTGCCAGGCTTTTTTGGAAACATGCTCGAAAATATCGACGCCTTTGGGGCCGGGGAAGGGCGGTGCGTCCAGGCCTTCCAATTCCTCTTGGTACTTGCGGCAGAATACGGTTCTGGACATGGACTCCTCCTGGTTCTAGTCGGCCGTAGTTGGGGCGAGCAGGGGTGCCTGCAGCGCCAATAGTTGTTTTGCCAGCTTTACGATCGGGGCGGGTAGCCCCAGTTCCTGGGCCGCGCGGGCGCGGTTTAGTTGCCGCAGTTTATACCAGCCGGCGCCGCTCTCCGCCACCTGGGTGGAGACTTTGTCGAGCTGTACCCACAGCGGGGTAATATCCAGGTGGAAGTGAGTAAAGGTGTGGCGCAGCAGCGGCAGCGTTTGTATTTCACTGGCGCGCCAACGCTGTTGTTTGAGCCAAGCCTTGGCATCTTCTGCTTGGGGAGGGCACCAGAGGCCGCCCCAGATGCCGCTGTCGGGGCGCTGCTCTAGATAAATTTCGCCCTGGTATTCCAGCAGTAACAGGGTGGCGCTGCGCACCGGTTTTTCCTTGCGCGGTTTTTTGCCGGGGTAATCCTGCGGATTGCCTTGGGCGTGGGCCACACAGGATTTCTTTAACGGGCACTCTTCACAGCGGGGTTTGCTGCGGGTGCACAGGGTGGCACCCAGATCCATCATCACCTGGGTGTAATCGTTAACGCGTTTGTCCGGGGTGTAGGTCTCGGCCAGCTCCCACAATTGATTGGCCACGGCACTCTGCCCCGGCCAGCCTTCCACGGCGTGGAAGCGCGCCAGTACCCGTTTTACGTTGCCATCCAGAATCGGTGCTCTGAGTCCCATGCTGATACTGGCGATGGCGCCTGCGGTAGAGCGGCCAATGCCGCTCAGTTCGGTGAGCGCCTCTACATCCTGTGGAAATTCCCCACCGTGTTCCTGCAACACCGTCTGCGCACATTTGTGCAGATTGCGCGCACGGGCGTAATAACCGAGGCCGCTCCAGTGAGCCAGCACCTTATCAAGCGGTGCGGTGGCGAGGCTCTCCAGGGTGGGAAAGCTCTGCATAAAGCGCTCGAAGTAGGGGATCACCGCGCTGACCTGGGTCTGTTGCAGCATGATCTCGGAAACCCACACGCGATAGGGATTGATACTCTGCTGCCAGGGCAGGTCCTTGCGCCCGTGTTTGTCGAACCATTTAAGAACGGCGTTTTGGAACTGCTTTGGGGTCATGGAGATACTGCGGGCTGATGTTTGTGATGGAAACCTTGGGCTGTGCGCGGGCTAACCTTGGTGCACTTTGCTTTGAGCCTTAGCGGCTGAAGAGATTTTTCATGGTTTCTTTCCATTCGTCGACCTTTTCTTCTACCCAATCGCCATATTTTTTCTTGGTGTTGTATTGAAGCTCTTTTTTGCACTGGGTCTTCAAGGCGACTTATGTCGGGTGTTGCCGTATCTATGTTTTCAACGTCAGCCTTGCGGTTCCGTGGTAGCGGGTCGATGCGCCAGCGGGTTACAAAGAGAGGGATACCGCCTGTGTGGCCAATGGAGGGGTAAACGCGCTATCAGATCAGCATTGATCAGTTGGAATTTGAGCGGTGGAGATTACTATCTGCCCGAAGCAGAAATTGTCTCTGCTAGACCCCCCGCCGGCTGCGAATAGCCTGGGGGAGCTTCCACTCGCGTTGCGGACACTGGGTGGACCGCTCTGGTGAACATTCGGTGAGGGCAGGCTTTGCTGCCCATCTTATCTAGCTCAGGCTGAGCAGCACCGTGACGATCTTCGCTTAGCGATTAGACCTGAATACCCTCTTCCGGCACATAGAAATAGCCGACAAAGTGATAATTTGTGGCAGCCATACCATAGTTATGGTTTGCCGTCTCCAGCTGCTTGGGCAGAATCACAAAACCGGGCCCGTAGTTTTTCACTCCGTGAGCGCCTGGTTTGTGCGTCCAGTAGCCGGTTTCCGGGTCCCGTCGGTACCAGTGGTGATCGGTTGTGGACTTATACAGGGCAACACAGTAATAACCCTTGGTGAAAGGCGGGGGATTGTTTGCTGGGGCGTTGGCTACATAGGCCATCCCATCGCGTTTGGCGCCCTCAATCAGGCGGTCATTATCCAAGCCCGCGACATAGCCGGAGTTGGAGCCAGGGTCTGGCTTGCCCTTGTGGGGCTTCTCGCAGTTTGCGGCCCAGGCATAGCAGTTCACGTGGTGGTTACCCCAGGCCTCCTCTGCAGGTGTGTTTTTCGCAGCGCTAGTAACCAGCTTGGTGATCACCTGTTTGGATTTATTGTCTTGCGCTCGTTGCATTAATGGCATTTGTTATTCCCTTTATATGGCCGATCAAGCTTGTACTGATCTTGGAAAAAGAAAGTGCAAGTAATAAGGAAATTGTCGCGCAATGGGAAAAAATATAAATAAAAGTAAAAGATGGCCGGGGTGATGTAGAAGCACCTGATGACAGCTCCCGGCACTGGCTAGGGGCCGCGTTAAGTAGATCGCACTAACCCCGTCCTTTAATGGTTTATTCACACTCTATGCGCTTCGCGGTCATTGGTTGCTGCAATTTAGCGCGGTATTTTTGTCGTGGCTTTGGCGCTTTGGAGAGGATTCGGAGATGGAATAGCGTGCAATATTGGGGGCGGGGTTACGCACCGGGCGAAACCCGGTGCGGCTTACATTAACGGCCGAAAAGATTTTTAAGTTTTTCTTTTAGTTCGTCGACTTTTTCTTCCACCTTATCGCCATATTTTTTCTTGGCTTTGTATTTCAGCTCTTCGCGCACCAAGTCGTCGAGGCGGCGGCTGTCGGGTTTACAGGTTGTTGGGCCCACATCGTCGAAGTCGCCTTTGCAGCGCAGTGGCAGCGGGCGATTGCGCCAGCGTTTGTTCTTTACGGTGCAGCCATCGGCGGAGGTGCTCTCACCCACTAGAGCGAGGCCGAGGGCGAAGTCGAAATCCTGTTTCTTCAGGTCCACCTCGCCATCGCCGGTCATGGCGATATTCTCGATGCCGGCGAGAATTTCGGTCACTTTTACTTCGTCCCCTTTCACCGCGATTGTGGCGCGCACATCCTGCAGATCGGTCTGGGCGGGCCAGTTTCTCTCCGGCAGTGGAGTATTCTCGGCGTAGCTGAACAGCTGGCACATGCTCTTCTCCAGGTTGAACGGCGCTATGGACAGCTCTTTACTGGACACATTGACGGCGGCGCGCAGGTTCTGCTGCAGATCTGTGGAGGTCTTGCCCTTGGTCTGCCCGTCCCAGTTGACACTGGCTTCGCCGGCCACCTGCACTTTTTCATTGGGGAACAGCGCCTTCTGGACCTTGCCGATATCCACACCGACAAGGCCGCCGCGCACCTGTCCCTCTGCGGTCTGGGCGCGGGCATTGAACTGGCCGTTGCTATTGAGCTGGCCGCCGTAGAGGTCGGCGCTGAGTTTTTGCAGCTGGTAGAGACCGTTATCCACGGTGAGCAGAATTTCGGGGCTGTCCAGCTGTAGGCCGGCGGCCTGTAATTGGTCCAAGGCCAGGTTGATATTGGCGTTAAAGCCGCGCAGATCACTCAGAGGTAGGGGCTCGGCGGATACCTGTTGGGTACCGGCTTTGGTGGTGGCTTTCTTTTCTGTCTGTTGGGCACTCAGGGTCTCTGCGGAAGTTGGGGTCTGGGTAGACTCCACACTCTGTGCGGTGGCTTCAGTAGAGGGCGCCTTGGTAGTTGACTCCCCACTGGTTTTTTCGTCCTGCTTACCACCTTTTTCATCGGCGGGTGGCAAGTAGTTGTCCAGATTGAAAGCGCCACCGCGCAGACTCAGATCTAACCCCGGCATTTCCGCATTGCGCAGCTGGGCGTTGCCGTTAAAGGTGGTGCCGTCGAGTTGCAGTTGTAGGGGGGTCAGGTTGATCTTTTGTTCGGTGCCTTCGATGCTGGCTTCGATACTCAGCTTTTGCAGTGCGGCGCTATCGCGGGTCACTATTTCACTGCCGGTCAGCTCCAGCCAGGGGCGCAGGGGATCGGCGCTGGCGTTTAGATTCATCTGCACGCGCCAGGGCTGGTTGCCGTTGTCGCGGCGCACATAGCCGCGCAGGTGCATCGTGGCTTTGGCGTTGTTGTCGGAGGTGAGCACCAGCTGCAGAGGTTGCAGGCGCAGGCCGTTGAGGCCTTCATCCAGGGCCAGGGTGCTATCCATTTTGAGTTTGAGCGGGTAACGTAAGTCGCTGCCTGTCACGCTGGCATTGGCGTTGAGTCGCCCAGGCTCGCCGCCGGGCACCAGGTTGTCGGCGATTATGCTCAGGTTTTCAACCTTGTAGGCCTTGCCGCTGCGGGCATCACTGTAAGAGAGCAGGCCTTTTTCAATACGCAGTTTATCCAGGCTGAGCTCAACCTGTTGCGCGGCGGGCTCTTGTGTTTCCTTGGGAATCTCCAGCTTGGGTGGCTGTTTTTTCTTTGCCTCCAGAGCCTCACTGATCAGCTCCCAATTACCTCGCCCCTCTTTGTCCACGGAGAGTTCGATCTGCGGTGCCACCAGCACGATTTCCTCGGCTTCCACGCGGCGCTGCAGCAGTGGCTTGAGGGCCACACCCACGGCGATTTTGTCGGCGCGCACCAGGGTCTCTTTCGGCAGCTGCAATGGCGCCATGGTGACATCATCTAATTGCAGCCCCAATTTGGGCCACAGCTGCCAACCGATATCGCCCTGGAGTTGCAGGGAGATTCCCTGTTTGGCGGCGAGTTTTTCCAGTTGCGGCTTGTATTGATTGATGTCGAGGCCAGCCAGCAGCCAGGCGACAGCGCCGGCGAGTAGCAGGAAAACGACCAATAGAGCGATAAATGTGCGCTTGATCCAGGCCATGGAGTGGATTGTCCCTGTGTTTTTTTAGAAGGTACGTCGAGCGTGTATTAATACTTCAGACGCCGCGGTGGGGGTTGATGTTCCCACAGGTGTTCACCGAGAGCCTATCCGGGAAGTGTAGGAGATGCAGCCCCGCGGAGCTGGGTGCGCCGCGGGGCCATTGAAGCAGTTGTGGCTTAGAAAATAAACCGCACGCCGGCTTCGATACTGCGGCCTGGTGCCGGGGCATAGTCGCGCAGCAGAGAGGTGGAATTGCGGATTTCTTCGTCGAGCAGGTTGCGGGCGCTGGCAAAGAGCACCGCGTCGCTGCCGCCGATATTGAGGTTGTACTCGGCGCTCAGATCCATGCGAGTGTAGCCATCGGTGGGCTCCTCATAGGCACCGGCGCGGTCCTGGTCCGCCGCCTGTACCGTGCGCCACTCCCAGCCCCACTGATCGTACTCGGCCCCCAGGGCCAGGCCCATACGCAGCGGCGGCATACGTGGTACATCGGAGCTTTCGCCGGCGATGGCATCATCGAAGCTGGCGCGCACCATATCGCCAAACAAGGTGACATAGTGGCCTCCCTGTAAGGGGAAGGTCACCGAGGCCTCTGCACCGTAGAAAGTTGCATCGCGGTTGGCATAGGCATAGACCGGTAATTCCTCTTCCTCACCGCCGGTGTTTTGCGCGTAGATATAGTCACCGATCTGGTTGTAGAACACACTGGCCTCAATACGCGCAGCGTGCCAGCCGTTGGCGGCTTCGTTGTGGTGGTGATAACCCAGTTCCAGGTTAACGCCGTTCTCTTTATCCAGCTGGTTGTTGCCCAAGAGGTAGCGGGATTCTGCCAGGTGCGCTCCGTCGGCAAACAGCTCCTCGGCCACGGGCGCGCGCTCGGAGTGGGTAGCGCCGAAACTGATATGCTGGTGCTCGGCGAGGAAGTACTGCAGCGTCGCGCTGGCGCCGATCAGGTTGTAATCGCGGTCGCTGGCGGTTTCCGGATCTATATCCACTCGCTCCAGGCGGGCGCCCAGATCCAGGTGCCAGTTACCCCACTCGCGCTCTTTCATGGTGAAAAAGCCAGCGCTGCGGGTGCGTGAGGGCTGGATAAAGGCGTGGCCACCCACTGCGGCAAAGTCTTTGTCGGTCAATTGCAGGCCGTAGGCCCCGCGCCAGCCGTTGCCGGCATCGTGGGTTATTTCAACCCGGCTCTCCCAGGCCTCGTTGGTGAAGCGGGTGCCCGGATTACCGGCATCCAGCTCCACATGCTCATAATCGTTGTAGCCGATGCGCAGGCTCAGTTTGTCCCAGTAATCGCCGTCGAAGCGGTGCTCACCTTTCAGGTCATAGCGGGTTTGCACCAGGTCGATACGTACCGCATCGATCTCACCGGCCTCGGCGTGCTCCTCGTGTTCATCATGGTCGTGATCATCGTGGTCTTCACCCGCATGGTCCTCATCGTCATGGTGATGCTCATGGGTGCCCAGGGGGATGCCGTAATTGTTTTCCAGTCGGTTTACGGAGAAACCGATAAAGCCGCTGTCGGTGACCCAGGAAACGCCACCGCTATAGCTGTGGGCGCGGGCATTGGTGTTGCCCACGAAGCCATCGGTGTTGAATGCCTCTTCGTGTTCGCCTTCTTCTCCTGCGTGCTCTTCATGATCATGGTGTTCTTCATGTTCACCGTGCTCAACGATAGCGAGACCCGGGATTTCGGTATTGTCATTTTCCCGGTAGACACCGTCCACATACCAAGCCAGCTGCCCGGCGCCACCGGTGAAGCGAAATACCGAGGCATCCTGATTGTCGGCGCTGTTGTGGCGCAGCTCTACCGCGCCTTCCACTTTCTCGGGCACGGCGGTGGGAATACGTCCGTCGGTAATATTCACCACACCGCCCACGGCGCCGCTGCCGTAACGCAGGGCGGCGGGGCCGCGCAGTATTTCAATGCGCTCGGCCAGTAGGGGTTCGATGCTGGCGGCATGATCGGCGCTGGTATTGGAGGCGTCAGACACATCCAGGTTGTCACTGAGTATTTTGACCCGGTTGGCGCTTTGGCCGCGGATAACCGGCAGGCCCACGCCGCTGCCGAAGGAGGCATTGGCGACGCCGGGCTGGTCTTGCAAAGTCTGGCCCAGGGTTGCGGCTGCTGATTTGCGCAGTGCGTCGCCGGAGAGAATAGAAACTGGTGCTGCCACAGCATCTGCGGGTTTATCCAGCGGCGATACGGTAACGTTGACCTCTTCCAAGGGCGAGTTGTATTCAGCGGCGTAAATAGTGGGCGCAGCCAGGCTGGCAATAGCCAGGGCCAGAGTATTGAACTTGATCATTTGTTTTTTTATGTCCTGTCACAGGCGGATGCTGCCGTACGCGCACAGGCGCGGGCATCCACAAAAATAAATTGTTGGTTTTTTTAGGGTTAGCTGAGAGACAGGGACAGGGGAGGGGCGCGTGCGCTCTGGCGCTCCGGCTGGCGATCGCGCGCTGCTAGCGCAGAGGGCCGGTTGCAGTGACTTTGGGGCTCAGCCTGAACGAGCAGTGGCTCGCTGCCGAGTGCTGCGGGTGAATGCATGCAGCACAGGTCACACAGTTCCACTTGGCTGTTACCAAGATGGAAGTGCTCCGCCCACAGCGGCTGAGCTGCTACTAATGCAAGTAGCAGGAACAGGCTGGCCCAGTAATGGGATTTTCGGCGCTTTAAGGTAACCATACCGCGCATGATAGGTACTTACGGTTACGAATCAAGTTTCATCTGACACTAGCGAACCACAGAGGGCATCATTCATCTTATAATCTGCGCCCTCTGTCTTATTGCTCATAAAAGGAACGCTTTCGATGCGCAAGGCTAGCGTCACCCGCGACACACTGGAAACCAAGATTCAAGTCAACGTCAATCTGGACGGCCAGGGGCACGGCCAGTTTGCTACCGGCGTTCCTTTTCTCGAGCATATGCTCGATCAAATTGCCCGTCACGGCATGATCGACATGGATATTCATTGTGATGGGGATACCCATATCGACGACCACCATACGGTGGAAGATATCGGTATTACCCTCGGCAAGGCCATTACTCAGGCTCTGGGGGACAAGAAGGGGATGACCCGTTACGGCCACAGTTATGTCCCCCTGGATGAAGCTCTCTCCCGCGTGGTGATCGATTTTTCCGGCCGCCCCGGTCTGGTGATGGATGTGCCTTTTACCCAGAAACGCATCGGTAATTTTGATACCGAGTTGTTCTATGAATTCTTCCAGGGCTTCGTCAACCACGCATTGGTAACAGTACATATCGATTGCCTGCGCGGCCACAACGCCCACCATCAGGTAGAGACGGTATTCAAGGCCTTCGGCCGCGCCCTGCGCATGGCGCTCACCTTGGACCCGCGCATGGCTGGCACCATGCCCTCTACCAAGGGGGTGTTGTGATGGGCAAGATCGCGGTCCTCGATTACGGCATGGGCAACCTGCACTCGGTTGCCAGTGCTCTGGATAAGGTGGCGCCGGAAGCCGAAGTGGTACTGGCGCAAACCCCGCAGCAGGCCCAGGGGGCGGAGCGTTTGTTGGTACCGGGGGTGGGCGCTATTCGTGACTGTATGGCGGGATTTGTTGACGCGGGCTTTGCGCCGTTGCTCAAAGACGCTATCGCCGCGGGTACACCGGTATTGGGTATCTGCGTGGGTATGCAAATCATGATGCGCCACAGCGAGGAGAATAACGGTATCGATTGCCTGGATATCTTCCCGCAGCCGGTTAAATTTTTTGCCAGCGACCTTTTAACGGTGAAGGGTAGCGAACGATTGAAAGTACCGCATATGGGTTGGAATAAGGTGCAGCAAGTTCGCGAACACCCTCTTTGGGAAGGTATTGAAAATGGCAGCCGTTTTTATTTTGTACACAGCTATTATGTTCCGGCAATAAACAATGATGAGATAGCGGGTAAGACTCAATATGGCCTCCCATTAGCTGCCGCAATGGGTAGAGGAAATGTCTTTGTTACCCAGTTTCATCCGGAGAAGAGCGCGGATACTGGCTTGAGATTGTTGAAGAATTTTGTCAACTGGAATGGCCGGGCCTGAGTTGCCACTATCTATCTTGAAATATTGAGTTAACTGCTGACGGAAACAGAGAAGCATGATTGTAATACCCGCTATTGATATGAAAGATGGCAAGTGTGTGCGTCTACGCCAGGGGGAAATGGATGATGTCACCGTATTCTCCGAGGACCCATTGGCCCAGGTTGAGGAGTGGGTTCAACAGGGAATCAAACGTTTGCATCTGGTGGATCTTAATGGTGCCTTTGCCGGCAAGCCGGTGAATGATGAAATCATCACTGGAATTGCTAAGCACTTCCCTGACTTGCCGGTCCAGATTGGAGGAGGGATTCGTGACCTGCACACGATTGAGAAATATCTGGAGGCTGGAGTTAACTGGGTAATTATTGGTACCGCTGCAGTGAAGTCTCCTGAGTTGGTACAGCAGGCCTGCAAAGAATTTGAGGGACACGTTATTGTGGGGCTGGATGCAAAAGATGGGCTGGTAGCTACTGAGGGTTGGGCAGAAGTGTCTGAGCTAAGAGCCACGGAATTGGCTAAACGCTTTGCTGACTGTGGGGTGAGCTCAATTATCTATACGGATATTGCCCGCGATGGCATGATGCAGGGGGTCAATTTAGAGGCCACTTTGGAAATGACCCAAGCGACTCACCTGCCGATAATTGCTTCCGGTGGTGTCAGCAGCATCGAAGATATCGAGAGATTGCTAGATACCGGAAAAATTTACGGGGCAATTACAGGGCGGGCAATTTACGAAGGGAAGTTGGATCTGCGCGAAGCGCAACAACTTTGTGATCAGCGGAATACATAATGGCGTTAGCACAGCGAATTATCCCCTGCCTCGATGTTGATGCCGGACGTGTAGTTAAAGGTGTGAATTTTGTCGATATCCGCGATGCTGGTGATCCGGTAGAAATTGCTCACCGCTACAACGAGGCGGGTGCCGATGAAATTACCTTTTTAGATATCACGGCGACCCACGAACAGCGCGATACCATTCTGCACACCGTGGAAAAGATGGCCAATGAGGTATTTATTCCACTCACCGTGGGCGGCGGGGTACGCTCCTTACAGGATATCCGCAACCTGTTAAATGCTGGCGCGGATAAGACCGCGATCAACTCTGCAGCGGTAAAAAAACCTGAGTTTGTACGCGAGGCTGCTGAACGATTCGGCAGCCAGTGCATCGTAGTGGCGATAGACGCCAAACAGGTGGGAGAGAACCGCTGGGATATATTCACCCATGGCGGGCGCCAGCCCACCGGCATAGACGCTGTGGCCTGGGCTCGGCAGATGGCGGAGCTGGGTGCTGGGGAAATACTGCTCACCAGTATGGACCGAGATGGCACCAAGAACGGTTTTGATTTGGCCCTGACCCGCGCGGTCAGCGAGGCGGTGCCAGTGCCGGTCATTGCCTCCGGTGGCGTCGGCAATCTCCAGCACCTGGCCGAAGGTGTTCTGCAGGGTGGCGCCGATGCGGTGCTGGCGGCCAGTATCTTCCACTTTGGAGAATACAGCATCGCCGAAGCCAAGGCGTTTATGCAGGAAGCGGGAATAGAGATGCGAGTTTAGCCTGTGGGCTGAGGAAGGCTGGATGTCACTGCTGGGGCGGATGCGCTGGCGGCGGGCTTGAGCCCGCCGCGCGCCAGTTACTACTGTTTATCTGCGCGGGCAAAGCGTTCGCGCAGACCCCGGTCCCTGTGAGCGTAGAGATTCAGCCCCTTAAGTACATTGAGTGCTTCGAAGATCTGGTTGTCGCGATCCATCCAGTTGTCGTGCTCTCCCTCTTCCCGTTCCCGCGCGCGGTCTTCCGAGGTGCGATCAGCCCCGCCGTTGCCATTGTTTAAATGGCCGGCCAGGTCCGCCTCGGTGGGGCGCTGCATATCTTTCAAACGGGTGATCTTGGCCCTTTCCACAACAATATCTGGCGTGATGCCCTGGGCCTGGATGGAGCGGCCATTAGGGGTGTAGTAGAGCGCGGTGGTGAGTTTGATGGCGCGTTCGCTATTGATAGGTATCACGGTCTGTACCGAGCCCTTGCCGAAGCTGTCGGTGCCCATCACCACGGCGCGGCGATGGTCCTGCAGGGCTCCGGCGACAATTTCTGCCGCCGAGGCGGAGCCGGCATTGATCAGCACTACCAGCGGGGCGCCTTCGGTGAGGTCGCCGGGTTCGGCGGAGTAACTCAGGTTGGCGGCCTCATTGCGGCCTTCGGTGTAGACCACCAGCCCTTCCTCAAGGAAGGCGTCGGCCACTTCCACCGAAGACTGCAGCACGCCGCCGGGGTTGTTGCGCAGATCGACAATCAGGCCTTTGAGCGCCCCTTTCTTTTGAAGTTTGATCAGCTCTTCCGCCACATCGGCGCCGGTATCCAACTGAAACTGGCTGATGCGCAGATAGCCGTAGCCTTCATCGAGCACCTTGCTGCGCACACTGCGCACGCGCACGGTGTCCCGCTTGAGGGTGACGTCGAAGGGCTGTTTGCGGCCCTTGCGGGCGATAGTCAGGGTGACGCTACTGCCTTTGGGGCCGCGCATCCATTCCACCGCCTCATCGAGGCCGACCCCCTTCATGGATTTGCCGGAGAGGCGCAGTATCACATCACCGGCTCTGAGACCCGCGCGCGAGGCGGGAGTGTCATCCATGGGGGTGATCACAGTGATATGGTCATCTTCAATGCCCACCTCAATCCCCAGGCCGGCAAATTCGCCGGTGGTGTTGGCCTGTAGATCGTCGAAAGAGCGGCGGTCCAGATAGGAGGAGTGGGGATCGAGTCCTTGCAGCATACCTTTGATGGCGTACTCCAATAAGGTGCGATCATCCACTTCTTCCACATAGCCCTGACGGATCTGTTCGAACACCTTGGCGAAGCTGCGCAGGTCTTCGAGGGGGAGGCGCCCGCTGTTCTCGGTGGCGAGATTGGGTTGTTGGCCACCTTCGCTGAGACCCATTAACGGCAGGGCTGTGAGGGCGGCGGCTCCGAGAAATGTGGTGAGCGCCTTGGAGATGAACATATTGTTGTGACCTCTGCCTTATTTCTTCGCTGCTTTGCGAAAGTGTAGACCGCAGAGATTGGCAGGGATTCTAATGCGCCGCCAAATTCTACTGTGCCACAGGCTTAGTCGTGAAAAGCCCAACTGCCTTACAACTCCCTTTTGCACTGGTACACAAGTCTGGCGTCAAGGGAAAAATGGGCGTATCGTCGCAGAAGAGAGCAGCAAAGTGTTAGCCACGGCACCAGCCGGTGGGATCGCGGGCCTGGCCGCGATGGCGTATTTCAAAATAAAGCCCACTGTGGGTGAGGCCGCCACTGTTGCCTACCCGAGCGATAGTGTCACCGTTCTCCACCCACTCACCGACATTGCGGCTGAGGGATTGGTTGTGTGCATAGAGGCTCATATAGCCATCGCCATGATCGACAATCACCAGCATGCCGTGGCCGCGCAGGTAATCGGAAAAGACGACGCGCCCGCGGTGGATTGCCTGCACGGGCTCCCCCTCGGCGGCGCGAATAATCACTCCCTTCCAGCTGATTCCATTGGCGCGGCGCTGTCCATAAGCATTGGCGCGGCGGCCCTTGACCGGCCACTGTAATTTACCCCGCTGCTTTGCGAAGGGTTTGTGCTGGTCCGGATTTACCAGGGTGGCGATCGCGCGCCCGACTTCATCGATCAGGGTCTGCAGACGTTTTCGGTCCCCTTGCAATTGCTTGAGTTCACCTCCGCCATTGGCGAGCCGCGCCGCGAGTTTTTCCAGGGTGCGCTTGCGTGTTTGTTGCGCGCTGCGCAATTTGTCCTGGCGCTCCTGCAGCTGTGCCCGTTCCGCCTGCAGGCTATTGCGCTCGCGCTCGATCGAGGCGGAAACCGTTTCCAGCGAGGCGAGGGTTTGCAGGTAGTTGTCGATAACGCGGCTGCGTTCTTGGAGGAAGTAATCGTGGTAGCGAAGTTGGCGGGCGATATTCTGTGGATTTTGTTGGTTGAGAAGGAGCTTGATCTGTTCTTGTCGGCCCAGTCGGTAAGCGGCGGCGATCTCCTGCTCGACCCGCCGCTGCATACTTCGTCGCGCATCTTGCAGCTGTTTCTGCTCTCGCTGCAGTTCGCGCAGCTTGTCCGTGCGGCTGCGCATATCCCGCTTGATCTGGTCTATGCGCTGGTACAGCCCGGAGATATCTTTCTCGTTCTCTTCCAGATCCTTGAGCAACTGGTCGCGCTGGCCGCGCACCTGGTTGAGCTCCTGTTGCAGGGAGTCGATGCGCTGCTTGATTTCCGCGAGGCGTGCCTGCTGGTCCGCTTCCGCCTGGCTCCAGGCGGGCAGTGACAGCAGGGCAATCAGGAAGAGTACGAGAGTTTTCATCAGTCCATTTTTACCAAACTGTGGCCGGTCATTTCCGCCGGCTGTGGCAGATCCATCAACGCTAACATGGTTGGCGCCACATCCGCCAGACTGCCTCCGTCACACATTTGCACATTGCGTTCGCCGATGTATACAAAAGGCACCGGCAGGGTGGAGTGCTGGGTACTGACCTGGCCGGAGTTAGTGTCGAACATCTCTTCCACATTGCCGTGATCGGCGGTGATCAGCACTTCGCCACCGGCGCTCAGGGCTGCATCCACGACACGCTCAACACATTGGTCCAGGGCTTCTACCGCTTTTACTGCCGCTTCAAAAACACCGGTGTGGCCGACCATATCACCGTTGGCATAGTTGCAAATAATGGTGTCGTACTCGCCGCTCTCAATCGCCGCGACCAGCTTGTCGGTTACTTCCGGCGCGTTCATTTCCGGCTGCAGGTCGTAGGTGGCTACGTCCGGAGACTTGATCAGCTCGCGGGTTTCGCCGTTGTAGGGCGCTTCGCGGCCGCCGCTGAAAAAGAAAGTCACGTGGGCGTATTTTTCGGTTTCGGCGATACGCAGCTGGGTCTTGCCCTGGGCAGACAGATATTCACCGAGGGAATTCACCAGGTTTTCTGGTGGGAAGGCGCAGCTGGCGTGGATGTCTGCGGCGTATTCAGTGGTCATGACAAAGTCTGCCAGCTTGGGCTGGGCCTTGCGCTCGAAGCCGCTGAAGTCCGCTTCGGTAAAGGCGCGGGTCAGTTGGCGTGCGCGATCTGGGCGGAAGTTCATAAAGATCAGAGCATCGCCATCTTTGATGGGAGCGGGCTCGCCGATCACTGTCGGCGCAACGAATTCATCATTTTCACCGCGCTCATAGGCGGCAGTTAATCCCGCCAGGGCGTCAGTGGCTTTGTGCTCTGCGGTACCCAGGGTGAGCATGTCGTAGACAGATTCGGTGCGCTCCCAGCGCTGGTCGCGATCCATGGCAAAGTAGCGGCCTGCCAAAGTGGCCATGTGGGCATTGCCGACGGTGTCGCACACCTGCATCAGGCGCGCGACGGAGGGCTCGGCGCTGCGCGGCGGCGTGTCGCGGCCATCGAGGAAGGCGTGTACGTAAATGGCGCGGGCTCCGCGCTGGGCCGCCAGGGTCACCATCGCGACGATATGGTCCTCGTGGCTGTGTACACCGCCCTCGGACAGCAGTCCCATAATATGTACCGCGCTGTTGTTGGCGATGGCCTTATCTACCGCAGTGGTGTAAGTGGTATTGCGGAAGAAGTCGCCGTCCTGAATGGCCTTATTGATACGGGTGAAATTTTGGTAAACCACACGGCCGGCTCCCAGGGTCATGTGTCCCACCTCGGAGTTACCCATCTGCCCTTCGGGCAGCCCCACCGCCATACCGGAGGTCTGGATCAGGGTCTTGGGGCGCGTCGCCCAGATGTTGTCCCATACTGGAGACTTCGCGGCGCGAATGGCGTTGTACTCGGCATTGTCGCTGTGGCCGAAGCCGTCCAGAATCAGCAGGACCAAGGGGCGTTTGTGCGGGGCTTGCGAAGCGGCCATAGCGACGGATTTCCTCTATCGGGTGGTTTGGATTGCGGACGCGGATTTTAACCCGTTCGGCCATCGTTTAACTACGTCGAATAGTGTTGGGTGAGTCCATTTGAGTCTATATCCATGCCGTTGGAGTATGATTTTGCTGGTTAGAAATTCGCCACAATCGTGTATACTCCCGCCAGCTTTGGCGCAGCTGCGCCGTAACGATAACCACGATGGATTTTGGGGGCGGAGTGGATTTTTTCGTTTTTTTAAGTGAGCAATGGCTGCTGGTCGGCCTGCTCGTGGCACTGCTCTATGCGCTGGTTCTGAGCGAGCGTTACAAGGCGGGCGTACCGGTTTCCCTGCACGAAGTGACCCGGCTGATCAACAGTGATGGGGCCAAGGTGTTGGATGTGCGCGATCGCAGCGAGTTTACCGCCGGGCATATTGTCGATGCACTGCATATCCCCCACGGGGAAGTGGCCGAGCGGTTCGCCGAGCTGGAACCCTTTAAAGATAAGGTGGTGATTGTCGCCGATAAAATGGGTCAGCACGCAGGTCCTGCGGGCCGCCTGCTTAAGCAGAAGGGCTTCCAGGTACGTCGCCTACAGGGCGGTATGAGCGAGTGGACTAATCAGAATCTGCCCCTGGTCAAAGGCAAGGGCTAGCTCAGTAGTTTTATAGATGGCTTTAGGCGGAGTTTTATTATGCAGGATGTAGTCATCTACACCACCCGTTTTTGTCCCTACTGTATTCGCGCCAAGCAGCTGCTCGACAGCAAGGGTGTGAACTATCGCGAGATTGCGGTGGACAATAAACCTGAGCTGCGCGCACAGATGGCGGCCAAGGCTGGGCGCCGGTCGGTGCCGCAGATTTGGGTCGGCGACTTCCATGTGGGCGGTTGCGATGATCTGATGGCCCTTGAGCGCAGCGGTAAGCTTGGCGGCTTGCTTAAGTCAGCAGGCTGATAAAGGTTTGACGCCGCGTGCCTCACGTGACTCTTTTTATTTGCTATTAATCCGGTCCGGGCCTTGAAACGGTATTTGCAGGCCCCAATCTGAAGGCTCATACAGGGAGCCTTTCTCACGGAAGGCATCAATAAACTTTTTATAAAAACAGGCAGTAACATGGCTGAAGAATTAAACGGCGCGGCAAGCGCAGAGGCTCCACAAGTACAATTCGCGATGCAGCGCATCTACCTGAAGGATCTCTCCTTCGAGACTCCCATGGGCGTTGAGGTTTTCAAGAAACAGTGGAAGCCCCAGGTAAATCAGGAGCTGAACACCAAGACCGCCAAGGTTGAAGAAGACCTGTACGAAGTGGCACTGACGCTCACTATCACCGTGAAGCTGGAAGAAGACACCGCTTTCCTGGTGGAAGTGAAGCAGGCCGGTCTGTTCGGTATCAAGGGACTGGAAGGTCAGCAGCTAGCTCAGGCCCTGAACACTGCCTGCCCACAGATCCTGTTCCCATACGCTCGCGAAGTGATCGACAACGCGGTTGTTAAGGGTTCTTTCCCGGCTCTGATGCTGCCGCCAGTCAACTTCGACGCCCTGTTTGCCCAAGCCCTGAATCAGGCGCAGCAACAAGCGGAAGGCGCACAGGCTAACGCGGACGCATAATCCGTTGGTCGCGAGTTCGAGTCTCGCTGGGCCCACCATCCAGAATTCAAAAAAAGCCCTACAAGCCCTCGTGTTTACAGGGCTTTTTCTTTTTTAGCCTAAAAATCCAGCCCTGAAAAAACCCAGTTACACAAACGAAGGAATGCGGGCTGTAGAGGAAAGTTACACAAAATTGTGCAACCCCTAAATTGTCCTGTAACCCTATTGAATTCACGCCATACAAATAAAACTGGCTACTTGCGCAGGTACGTTTTAAAGCTGCAAACCGTGCATTTACCCCATTATCTTTACACCCCGTATTCTGCGGCTATTCACGCCCGTTTATGCACCATCTAAAACGTGCAAAAAAAAGTGTCAAAAAAGTCTCGCGGGAGATGAGGAGGAGAATTTTTTCTGGGGGGGTTGTTTTTTCGCGTGAACACTGGCCTGGGGTGGTATTGGTAAGTGATAAGCGTTATCAAAGAGAAATTTGGTCTAATTTACGTTGGCTATAGCCAAGTTTTATACAAGACCCTAATGAGTGAAGTTTTTGATCTTAACCATATGAATTTCTTATCAGCTTAAAAAATAGACACGTAAATAGATGCATGCCAATACATAAAAAGTTAAACACTATTTTGTATATCTAACTGTTTAAATAAGTAATTAATTAAAAAGACAATTAAGGAGCTACATGTTACTTACGGATTATTTAAATCCAGGTTTTTCTGGTTACTTGGACAGAACTCTTCTTGGTGAAGACCTACCAATTTATGCAGATATAAAAGAGTCTGACCATTTAGTTATTTATTTAAATGGATCAATTAACCGTAAAATCAAACAACCTCCAGTTTTTCATCGTCAGTCATGGACAAAAGACACCCCTTTCTCTTCTATTGTTATTTCTGACAAATCTGTAGAAATTAATGACAGTCTAGAACTTGCTTGGTATCTAGGGAAGCCTAACGGGTCATTCTTACGCTCTGTTGTATCTGCGATTACAAAAATCCGAGACTCATTAAAATTAAGAAATAATAAAATTATATTTTATGGCACTTCCGGTGGAGGTTATGCAGGTATATTACTAGCCAGCATTCTTAGAGGGTCATCATGCATTGCGGGAAATGCGCAAACTGATTTGAGTAAGTTTAATTACAAAATATTTGATAAGTTCATTGATAACACTGGGTACAAACCTACACACCAGAAAATAAATATTATGAGATATTTATCTGATAAGAAGTACATCCCACAAATTACTTTTCTACAGAACACCCAGGACTTAACTCACTTTAACAACCATTATCTACCATTTATAAAATGGTATGGGGAAAATAGGGGAGCATTAATTTCTTATGGGCCTTGTGAGTTCATAGAATACGATAAAGAAGGAGGCCACAGTGGAGTTCAAAGCAAAAGTGAAACAATCGAGACGCTAGAAAGAATTTCGAGCAGAAATACTAACCTGCCAACAACTATTATTGCTAAAGACAAGCCAGATGAAGCCCTTCCTATTGATACTTTTTTTGATTTAATTGAGGTTGAAGGGGTTTTTGAAAAAGTCGGCGAAAAACTTCTTATTTTTATTAAAGGGGATATAACCGACACTGACATAAAAGCTCTAGTAAGCACCGGATGGCGTCTTTCAAATTCAGTAGGTTATTTTAAATACCTAACCTCAAGTGAGAGGGTTAATACCTTTTCAGTAAAGATTCCTAAAATGGAAAAAGAATATGAAAGTGGAATTATCAGGTGGGCTTCCAAATATGAAGTTAAAGTAAAAATACTAAGCTGTAAAATTGAAAATAACTTTTCAAAAGAAAAGAATAAAGCCGCATCAATTGCATAATAACAAGAATATCAAACTTCAGTCTCAGTAACTTTAATCTCAGTTGCCTAAGGCTTTATTTTGATTGCATCAGATTTAACACTATTGAATGAATCTGGTTTATCTATTTTAGCATACTCAGCCACACTAGCATGAGTGTGGCTTTTGATAGCATCATCCAAGGCTTCTACCTGTGCAGCCAAAGCCTCAGCCTGAGTAACTAAATCAACTGTTTTTGATCCTAGATTAATTTTTGTTGCTACTGTTTCAGACTCACCACCAGTATGGTCACTAATATCTTTAGTGGCGGTACGGGTTATATGCTTTCCTGCCACCTGATTAATACTTCCCAGAGATAATAAATTAAATACGCTGGCCGATATAATATGTATGGCGCTGGCTTAAATTTGTTTTTTTATCTATGTCTTCAATGCTATGTCGAAGTACACGCTTAAATTATTCATCCAAGGTTTCTATTTTTCTGTGGGACTCTAACTCATAGTTAAAGCAATTATCTTTAATATCTTCATTGGTTTTTCGGTTCTATTTTCCCGATGCATCCACGCTCTGCTTTACATCTTCACTTTGCTGCCATGGCATGCTGAGCTCATCCATCCAAGGTAAGGCTTGATGTTCACCCAACACAGAACGAACAAAAGGCCTCTCAGGTGAAACATTTGACCAAACGATTTCCACCAGCATTCCATTTGGCGGTAAATCAAAAAAACCTCGTTAACCTCCGCTACCCTGAAAAGAAATTGGCACAGTATATTTTTATATAGATGTACTTTTCAGTTGGCTATCCAACAAAGCTACATCAACCCTAAGCGTGGTCGGTAACTGTCATTAATGCCTCCTTTCTTAGGGGTATCGGGTACGGCTAATACTTCAATCATGACGGGCAAATAATAACCGCAGCCAACTCTGGAAACTCCTTGGTTATTTGTTTTCTTAATTCTGGGTTCATGCTACAGCCCTTATTTTTTTATCCTAAGGGTTTGCCAGCCAATTTAAACGCATAGTTTCGTTTTGAAAATCCAGACTATTTATAAAGAGTGTTTTTCTGCTACTTCAATTTGTACACCAGAGCGTAACTCTGGTAACAAAGGCAAGACTCCTCCATTAACACTCACTGACTGAAAAATATTAGAAGGTAATCTAACTAACTTCTTACTAGGTACAGATTTTCCAATCTCGTCAATATAAATTTTTCTTTCGGTTTATTGGTGTCAAAAACCTTTCGACAACTGCCTGGCATTTAATAAGTAATCCAGCACCCTATAGCCACCACCGATATGTTGAAATCTAGCCGGAGTAATATTTACCCAGTTACTATCGGGCAAGATGAATTTCAATCTTGTTTTACTGCTAATTATTTATAGAACCTTATCCGGTATTGCATGGCGTAAATTAATAGGTGTGGTTTGATTTAGTGGCGCTGAGAATCCATGGCCCACCACCTTATGCAAGCCATTTTGAACAGGAGTTACACACTCGACAAAGCCATAGAAAATTCGACGTAATCCCCTATTACTTAATTGAGTATTAATTTCTAATCGGTCTCCCGTTACTGGATTTTCATCACCAGAAACCAACAAAATTCAATGACCTGAAGTCTGCATTTGCAAGCGAACTTGATCACTAACTAATTTGTAATTATTACCATTAATTTTTAATTGCTTGGTTATCTTTATTCTATGGTCAAATAGTTATATGTTTTTTAGCAATTTATAAACATTGCCATGATTTACATCTTCCGCCTCTTCTATTGTTGTGCTAATCACCTTCCTAGTAACGCTATCTACAACAGGCTCGACGGTAGGGCTAGAACGCTCCTCTTTTTGCTAAGCCACGCTATTAAATTGTTTTAACGAAAAATCCACGCTCCAAGTATCAAACTTAGCCATCTTATTAACATTAAAATCATGGGTAAAAGTAACTTGACGAACATCACCAACGTTGGCGGTTTGTCGACCACGGTGTAAACCGTTCGGCTACCATCCTAATTAAACGATTTAGCCAATTTAACCAGGTCTTTTAGGTGATCTTCATTTTCAAAGGGAGCGACACCAGCCATGGTAGTTACCTGTTACAAGCCCATTCCTATAAAACTCCAAACCAACAGAGGTGAATTCATTTGTTGATTTTCCATTAACATTTAATTTTAAATGAACATCATCTAAAGATTTACTTTTTGAATTGTAAAAACTGTTCTGGAGCCTGATTCACCTTGCGGGCTTACTGTATAATTCCACTAAATTGCTTCCTGTATCGTAATTTTTGTATTGGTTGCAGAAAGTACAGTCAAAAACTCTGCAAAATAATTTCTTGTTGGAGAATCTCCCAACTGATCTTCCCCAGCATCTGCTGATAGACAGTTAGTATACCCCTAATAAAAATCATATCTCCAGGTATCAATTCTGATCCATGAGCATCAATCACACTAAAGCCCTTAAAAACATTATTTGTTATAGCTGTATCAGCACCTACACTTTCCTTAGCGATTAATGAACCATTAAGCAGCTTCCTATCATCAATACACTTAATATCAACACTCTTAAAGACTTTAATATTTGAATTATTTAGATTACATGGCGAAGTTATCAACCCCTTTACCTTATATTCACTATAAAATGTCGCCAGACTCTGTATTATCATTGAATCATCAGCCACACCATCACCAACGCACCCAAATTGTTTATTAGTTACATCAGAAATTACATTTAATCTACAACAAGTAACCATTATCCATTTTTAGTAAAAATAAATACCAGTCATTTATGAGATCCAGCGGGGGCTGCCTATGCAATGGGATTTACCCAATCCCTTTATCCACAGAGTCAGGGTAAGTGCTGAGCATGTGGATGGATTACACCATGCTAATAATGCCGAGTATGTGCGTTGGTGCGAGGCTACCGCCTGGGCCCATAGTGCCGCATTGGGTCTGGATGTCATAAATTACCAGGACCTCGACCGGGGAATGGCCATTCGTCATGGGCAATATGACTATATACTGGCGGCGAAAGAGGCGAATGAACTGGTATTCGGCACCTGGCTCACCGAGGTGGATGGGCGCCTGAATATGACCCGCCACTTTCAAGTCTTTCGCGCCGCCGATGGAGCATTGGTATTGCGGGCCCAGTGGCGGTTGGTATGCATCGAACTTTCCAGTGGTAGACCGAAGCGCATGCCGGCGATCTTCAAGGAAATTTACAGTCCGGCAGTGACTGCCCCCGGAGGCTGAAAAAAATGAGTGAAGAGTTTGTAACCCTGACAGAAAACACAGGGGCGCTTAAGGACAAGACCATCTTTATCACTGGCGCTAGCCGCGGTATTGGCCGTGCTATAGCGCTCAAGTGCGCGGCGGATGGCGCTAATATTGTGATCGCCGCCAAGTCCGCAGAGCCCCACCCGAAGCTACCCGGCACCATCTTCTCTGTAGCGCAGGAGGTGGAGAGCGCTGGCGGTAAGGCCTTGGCCCTGCAGGTGGATGTGCGCGATGAGCAGCGGGTGCAGGAAGCGATGGCGCAGGCAGCCGACAAGTTTGGTGGTATCGATGCAGTGATCAATAACGCCGGCGCGATCAACCTGAGCAATGTCGAGTCCACCCCGCCCAAGCGTTACGATCTGATGCAAGACATCAACAGCCGCGCAGTGTACCTGACGGCACACCTGGCGATTCCCTACCTGAAGAAATCGGATAGCGCCCATATCCTCAGCCTGTGTCCACCGCTTAACCTACAGCCCAAGTGGCTGGGGCCTTTTGCGCCCTACGCACTGTCCAAGTTTGGCATGACTATCCTCAGCCTGGGGTTGGCGGAGGAGTTGCGCGAGGCGGGGGTTGCCGTTAATACTCTGTGGCCGCGCACTCTGGTGGCTACCGCCGCCATTGAGTTTGCCGTGGGTAGCCGCGAGATGTTTGAACAGAGCCGCAGGCCGGCGATTATGGCCGATGCTGCCTACGAAGTACTGATCACCAAGGAAGCCGCCTTGAGCGGGTGTCAGCTGATCGATGAGGAACTTCTGGTGGAACGCGGGGTAAAAGATTTTACCGACTATGCCCACAACCCCGATAATGCGGGGGACCTGACTAAGGATTTATTTTTGGACTGACGCTGGCGGGGGTATTTCATGAGCGGCGACAGCAAGCTATTTAAAGACGCTCTCGGTGAGCTGGGAGACGTGAAACCGCTGGTGCAGGAGCGCCGCGTCACCCTGCGCAAGGAGAGCGAGCCATCCGAGCGTATCTTGCGCGAGCGCCGTGCTGCTGCGACGCGTTTGACCGAGAGCGAAATGAACCCTCTTTCCGGTGAGTATATTGAGCTTGTGGCGCCCTGGGACCCTATCGAATTCAAGCGCGATGGGGTGCAGAACGGTGTTTATCGCAATCTGCGCCTGGGCAAGTACACGGTGGATGCACGTCTCGACCTGCATCGTCACTCGGTGGAAATGGCGCGCAGCGCCGTTGTGGAGTTTGTGCGTGATTGTGTCGAGGCGGATGTGCGCTGTGCGCTTATTACCCACGGCAAGGGCGAGGGCCGCAAGCAGCCCGCACTTTTGAAAAGCTGTATCTATCATTGGCTGCCGCAACTGGATGAGGTGCTGGCATTCCACAGCGCGCAAAAACAACATGGTGGTATGGGCGCTACTTACCTTTTGCTGCGCAAGAGCGAGCGCAAGCGTCAGGAGAATCTGGAGAGACATCAGCGGCGTTTTTAAGGACCGCTATGTCATTTTTTTGTCATCTGTGGGCACTATGATACGCGCCGAGGCTTTCCAACGTGAATGCGCATCTGACTCATCTTTTTGATTCTTCTTGATTGTAATATTGGCGACCCTTTGGGTCGCCTTTTTTATGGCTGCGCTACAGGCATTGGTACCGGGAATTCAACGCATAATGTCATCGACCCGGTTAAATTCTAGCCGTGTGGATTTGTCATTACTGCTCAAGATCAGCTTGTCGCCCACCACTTCGAGAAAACGGGTTTTGCGCAGGGCTTTCAGGTAGTCGGCCTCTAGTTCATCACTGGGGCGGCGACCTCCCACTCTGGAGATAATCGGCGACCTGGGCCAGGAAAGTTCGCCGCTGCTCTCGAGAGAAAAGCGCCCCAGATAGGGGTTGATGCCACCGTTACCCCGTACGTAGCCGAAGCGATCACAGGTAAAGAATGGGCGCTCGCGCCAGAACTTTTTCCACAGTAGCGTGTACTCGTAGGTGTTCTCGCCATCTCGGAGGTTTGAGAGTATCCAGTCGTGCTCACAGGCAGACCACGCCGGCTGTTTGGGGGGCTGGGGAGTGGGCTCCCTGAAAGACATACACCCGGAAAAAAGCAGGCTCAATACGGCTGGGACCACAAGCTGCAAGCGTAAGTGAGATCGCGGCATGATGTCGTTCTCATTGTTTTTGCGACATTTAATCGTAAAAGCTATCAGTGGTCTGTGGTGGTGTTCAAGATCCTGCCCTGACATATTCAATATAAATATCGCCAGAGGCGTCGCGAAGGATCAAACGCTTACCGCGGGACTTGGTAAATGCCTGGCGAGTACCGGCCAGGGCGCGCAGGTAGGCATTTTCCTGCTGCAGTAGGATCTCCGGGCCGCTCATCTTGGTCGAGGCGAAGCTGGAACTGTCCCACAACATCAGGCCGTTTTCAGTTATCTGCAGCTCGCCACGGTAGGTATTAATACCGCTGCGCCCCATCACATTGCCATCGAGATTACACACGAAAGTAAAATCTGCAGGCTTCTGGATCGGCACCGCAGCGCCGTTAATACGCAGGCGTACCAGCTGCCACTTCTTATTGCAGACTGAACTTGCTGTTCCCGCACTCTGCACAACTCGGGCTTCTTCCGCACTGTTCGACAGGCATCCGCCAATGACCAGTAGGGCCCCTAGCAGCCACAGTTGCACCAACCTGCTCATCGGCGAGTTACTCCCTGACCCTTGCACCTACAATCTCAAACGGGCCTGTCGCTTTAGCCTATAACCCGCTCTATGCAAAGCTTAGTCGCTGGCCTCTGTTGAGAGACGACAGGTGTGACAAGCTATGCTTCACCTGTGAAAGCGAGTGCTATCCGGGCAGTAAAACGAGGCTAGGTGCGGCATGATCCGGCGGACAAAAATAGTCGCAACACTGGGTCCCTCAACCGATAAGGGGGACACCCTGGGGCAACTGGTCGCCGCCGGGGTGAACATCGTGCGCCTGAATTTTTCCCATGGTGAAATCGACGAGCACCGCCGCCGCGCTGAGCAGGTTCGGGCAGAGGCCGCTCGCCAAGGGTGTCATATCGCCATATTGGGTGATCTTCAGGGGCCGAAAATTCGTGTGGGCAAGTTCACCAATGGCGGTGTGCATCTCAGCTCTGGAGCCGAGTTTACTCTGGACCCCACTTGGCCAAGGGAGCAGGGCAACAGCGCCGGGGTTTCGGTGGATTACGCCGAGCTGGCCGAGGACTGCCGCCCCGGAGATACCCTGCTGCTGGACGACGGGCGGCTCAGTCTGCAGATCAAGAAAATTGAAGGCAGTGCGGTTATCACTGAGGTACAGGATGGGGGCTGGCTCTCCAATCGAAAAGGAATTAACAAGCGGGGCGGTGGCCTCACCGCGCCTGCATTAACGGACAAGGATTTGTGCGATATTCAAGTTGTCGCCGATCTGCAGTTGGACTACTTGGCGGTGTCCTTTCCTCGCGATGCGCGGGATATTCATAGGGCGCGGGAGCTTCTACAGCAGGCGGGGGGTAGCAGCCAGATTGTCGCCAAGATTGAACGGGCCGAGGCGATCTCTTCTGATGAACACTTGCAGGAGCTGATTCTGGCGAGCGATGTCATCATGGTGGCGCGCGGCGATCTGGCAGTAGAGATTGGCGATGCGGAATTGATGGGGGTGCAAAAACATTTAATTCGTTTTGCCCGCTATCTGAATCGCACGGTAATTACGGCAACACAGATGATGGAGTCAATGATCTCCAGCCCTGTGCCTACGAGGGCGGAGGTGTGTGATGTCGCCAATGCGGTGTTGGATGGCACCGATGCGGTAATGTTGTCGGCGGAAACCGCCAGCGGGGACTACCCGGTGGAGACTGTTCGGCATATGGACGAGGTAATTATTGGGGCGGAAAAACACCGTGCAACACAGCGCCCTTCGGATAGTTTGCGTGGCAATTACCCTGCCGGGGATGCCTGTATCGCTATGGCTGCCATCACCATTGCCAATCACTGTCGAGATATCAAGGCTATTATCTGCCAGACAGAAACGGGCAACACAGCCCTTTTGATGTCCAGGGTTCGCGCAGCCATTCCGATTTACGCCTTTTGCCGGCATCGTAGAGTTTGTAACCGGGTTGCCCTTTATCGCGGCGTCGATCCGGTTTTAATGGCGGTGGCGGGTATGGATGGCCCCTCCCGTGACCACAAGGCAATCGACCATTTGAAGCAGCGAAGTCTTTTAAAATCGGGGGATTTTGTCTTGGTTTCCCGTGGCTATCGACAAGATGCCGGCGGCCAGACCGATACCCTAAGGGTCGTAAGAGTTGAGTAAGCATTTTTTTCGCTCTGGGCGAAAATTCAATTTTTTTTTAAATCGAAATCCCTACTTTTTTATCTGTATTTTTCTGGTATTTAATAAATTCGTTTTTAGCCGGAACGTGCGCAGCGCACTAGAGTTTTTGTTTCCAGTTCCTGTTCAACGCAGTGAAATTTTTTTCCGTTGAGTGATAAAGATTTTGGGGTGCCCTGTGATTTAGTTGTGGAACAGCCGATAATGACTATTACCAGTGTCACTGCAAGCAGTTTCGGCAGCAGTTTCGGCAGGAGTTTCTGCACTGCACTTACCTCGCAAGGTTTACAGGATTCGCTTTCTTAACTCAGGGTAGTGGTAATAGCTGTCAAAGTGAGGAAAAGAACGCCAATTTGCAAAAAGTGGCGACAGAGCTGTTGAATGGCTAAAGATAAGCCAGGCGTTGGTAGCCAGTGAGTAAACTCGCCGGTCATTATTGTGGAGTGGATGTGAGTTATCGAAGAGAGATTTTTCTGATCACTCTTTTTTTTGCGTGCAAATAAGTAATCGAATATTTCTAAATGATTAATTCAAAGTTATTAGCGGACCCATTTAAAATTTGTATTGATGTTGTTTTGTGGATTGGTGAGTCCGCAAAATACCGGTAATGTTATTGATCTGTACCGGCATTTTGCGGGCAAAATGAAATATCTGGATTTCAGCTATTTCAAGGCTGGATTAATAGCAGCTAAACGCTAGCGTCTTCTATGGTGATATCCACCGCGGACGCGATGGTGTCCACGCACTCTATAGCTGCGGTGGCTGCGATATCCTCGGTGGCCGCCGCGATAGTAACGGTGCTGGGCACGATAGCGGATTTGTGCAGCACCGGGGGAGTTAAAGCGGTTGTAGTAGGGAAGCCCGCGATAAAAGTACCTGGCCCGGTAGCGGGGGTTGCCGCGATAACCTGGTGCGCGGTAATAGGAATAGGCACCGCGATAATAATAGCCATAGCGTGGGGTTGCCCGGTAATACTGGTAAACCGGTGTGCGGTAAGAGACATAGATATTACTGGAGGGATAGTAGTTCGGGGTTGCGTAAGGGTAAACAAAGGAAGAGGTGTAGGCCACTCCCCCTCCTCTGTAGTAACCGCCGTAGTAGCCACCGTTATAGTAACTATCGGTTGCACAGGCACCTAAAGTTAGGGCCGTGCATACCGTGACGGCAATAAAAGCCGTCTTAACAGCTCTATTCATAGTGCAATCTCCGGTAAGCGAAAGTTCCCCCCGGAGAGGCCCGGCAGGGGCCAAGCCCCTTTATGTGTGCCAAATGGACGCACACAGAATTTCTTTCTCAGTAGGGCCTGGCCTGGTAGGGCGGATCCGGCAGATCAATTACCTGGTAACTTGTGTTCACCACCGCGGGCGGCCTCAGGCGATAAAAATTCCCATCCCAGTAAAAATTGCAATGCTGCATGTTGTGGCAGGTTCCATCGGGGTGGCAGTGGGCATAGCGGCCCCGTAGGTTGTAATATGACTTGCTGTAATAAGGGCTATATCCGTAATAGCTAGCTGAGCAGTCATAGCCTCCCCCGCAGGGATAACCTGTCCCGTTACAGGCTGACAGGGCAAACCCTGTGGCAATAGCCAGCGCGTAGCCCGAGTGGCGGAGCAGCCGAAGCGACAGCGGTTTCATCTAGACCTCCACACCTTTTGGCGGGTAAAACGTCTAATTGTCAGCCTAGCACTTTTGGCGCAAATTTCCTCACAAAGAAAAAAAATTGTTCTAGCAGTACTTGATAAAGAAAAGCTTGTCTCTTTACTGATTTTTTTGTTTTAAATCGCGACCGTGGACAAACAGCTACTTTAGAGTCGCTGTTGCTGGCGGACCAAAGACAGAGAAAAAAATACCGGGATTTAGGCCCCGGTATTTAGTAACGAAATCTTCTATAAAAATTAATTTATAGAAATTAAAGGAAATTAATGACTGCTTGGGAGCAGGGCTGGATCAATGGATTCCAGGTAGGCGCCGCTGCTCAGCAACTGCTTTGCCTCTTCAATATCCGGGGCAAAGTAGCGGTCCTTGTCATAGAAAGGTACTCGGGCGCGAAGTTTTGCCTTGGCGGCCTCCAGTTTTTCCGTGGATTTTAACGGCGCGCGGAAATCCAATCCCTGGCAGGCCGCGAGTAGCTCTACCGCCAGGATGCCACAGGTATTGTCGGCCATATCCCTTAGGCGACGGCCGGCAAAGGTGGCCATGGATACATGGTCTTCCTGGTTGGCGGAGGTGGGCAGTGAGTCCACGCAGGCAGGGTGCGCCATGGATTTGTTCTCACTGGCAAGTGCCGCTGAGGTGACCTGGGCGATCATAAAGCCGGAGTTCACCCCGCCATTTTCCACCAGGAAGGGAGGCAGGCCCGATAGGTTACTGTCGATCAGCAGCGCCATGCGACGCTCGGATAGAGAGCCGATTTCTGCCAATGCCAGCGCCAGGTTGTCGGCGACCATAGCAACAGGCTCTGCGTGGAAGTTACCACCGGAAATAATGTCGGAGTTATCCGGATTTTCCTCATCGGTAAATACCAGCGGGTTATCGGAAACACCATTTGCCTCGGCCAACAATACTTCGGCAGCGAAGCGCATCTGCTGCAGGCAGGCACCCATGACCTGAGGCTGACAGCGCAGGGAGTAGGGGTCCTGCACTTTTTCACAGAACTGGTGGGAATCACCGATCTGGCTGGTTTCACCGAGCAGGTCCCGATAAATTGCCGCTACGTCGCGCTGAGCCTGTTGGCCGCGGGCGTTGTGAATACGATCATCGAAGGGGCGGCGTGAGCCCTTGGCGGCTTCCAGGGTAATGGCACCGGTTACCAGGGCGCCAGCGAACAGGTCTTCACTGGCGAACAGGCCGAGCAGGGCAAAGGCGGTAGAAGCCTGGGTGCCATTTAGCAGGGCGAGGCCCTCTTTGGGAGCAAGGGTAATGGGCTCTAGCCCCGCAGCTTTGAGGCCTTCGTGAGCACTCTTGCGCTCGCCCTTGATAAATACTTCCCCTTCACCGAGAAGTACCACGCTCATATGAGCCAGCGGCGCCAAATCGCCAGAAGCGCCGACAGAGCCTTTCTCAGGGATAGCGGGGTAGACACCGGCATTGACCAGTTGCATTAAAGCTTCGATAACCTGCGGGCGCACGCCGGAGAAGCCGCGCGCGAGCGAGTTGATTTTCAACACCATCAGCAGACGCACGGTGGCTTCACTCATAAAGTTGCCGGTACCGGCGGCATGGCTCAGTACGATAGCGCGTTGCAGGTTTTCCAGGTCGTGCTTTTCAATACGGGTGTTGGCCAATAAACCAAAACCGGTATTAATTCCGTATACCGTTCGCCCTTCGGTAATAACCTGGGCAACGGTGTGGGCAGAGGCTTCAATAGCGGGATAGGCGCTTTTCGCCAGGGACAGCTGCACCGACTCGCGGGCTACGCGGCGCAGTTGCGCAAGGCTCAATTGACCGGGATCGATTTCCAATTGATACATAAATTCATTCACCAAAAAATATTTACTGCTTAGCTGGCTGTTGAAAAACAGCCAGCGCGGGCGGTGCGAAAGCGCCTGCCGTAAAATCAAGCACTGCAAATGCTTGATTTGAGTGCCCATCTTTGTGGAAATGTGCCGCAAAGGTGGCTTGAAAAAGTCGCTTGTTGGCTTTTTCAACACCCTGTTGGGCGCCGGCGGCGCAGCCCGATCAAAGTTATTCGGGCTGTAAAAGATTTCCGCCGGCGGTATTTTTATTGCGGTAAAAAATCAGTCGTTCAGCATGGGCAGGTCCAGGCCCTGCTCTTTTGCACATTTTTTTGCAATCTCGTAACCGGCATCGGCGTGGCGCATTACGCCGGTGGCGGGATCATTCCAGAGAACCCGTTCGATACGTTTGCGCGCAGCTTCGGTACCGTCACAGACAATGACCACCCCAGAGTGCTGGGAGAAGCCCATGCCTACGCCACCACCGTGATGCAGGGATACCCAGGTAGCGCCGGAGGCAGTGTTCAGCAGGGCATTCATCAGCGGCCAGTCGGAGACAGCGTCGGAGCCATCCATCATGGCTTCAGTTTCGCGGTTGGGGCTCGCTACAGAGCCGCTGTCGAGGTGGTCGCGGCCGATCACTACCGGTGCTTCCAATTCACCGTTGGCTACCATCTCGTTAAATGCCAGTGCCAGGCGCGCGCGATCTTTCAGGCCCACCCAGCAGATACGTGCGGGCAGTCCCTGGAAGTGAATCCGCTCGCGGGCCATATCGAGCCAGTTGTGCAGCTGTGGATTGTCGGGAATCAGTTCTTTAACCTTGGCATCGGTCTTGTAGATATCTTCCGGGTTGCCGGACAGGGCTGCCCAGCGGAAAGGACCTACACCTTCGCAGAACAGAGGGCGAATATAAGCGGGTACAAAGCCGGGAAAATCGAAGGCATTTTCTACACCTTCCTCGAGAGCCATCTGGCGAATATTGTTGCCGTAGTCGAGGGTCGCGGCTCCGCGCTTTTGCAGCTCCAGCATGGCTTCAACCTGAACCGCCATAGACTGTTTGGCTGCCTTTACTACTGCGGCTTCATCTTTCTTGCGCATCTCCGCAGCGTATTCCATGGTCCAGCCCTGGGGCAGGTAGCCATTTAAAGGATCGTGTGCGGAAGTCTGGTCGGTAACCGAATCCGGCAGAATATTACGTTTTACAATTTCCGGGAAAATATCTGCTGCGTTGCCCAGCAAGCCAACGGAAATGGCTTCACCTTTTTCCATCGCGGCTTCAATCATTTGCAGGGCTTCGTCGAGGCTGGTGGCTTTTTTGTCGACATAGCCAGTACGCAGGCGGAAATCGATTCGAGTTTCGTCACACTCTACGGCGATCATGCTGAAACCGGCCATCGTCGCCGCCAGTGGCTGAGCGCCACCCATGCCGCCGAGGCCGCCGGTAAGAATCCATTTGCCTTTCGCTTCGCCATTAAAATGTTTGCGTGCGACTGCGGCAAAGGTTTCATAGGTACCCTGGACGATGCCCTGGGAGCCGATATAAATCCAAGAGCCGGCAGTCATCTGGCCGTACATGGCCAGGCCTTTTTTATCCAGCTCGTTGAAGTGTTCCCAGTTGGCCCAGTGGGGTACCAGGTTGGAATTGGCAATTAATACCCGAGGTGCATCGGCGTGGGTTTTAAAGACTCCGACGGGCTTGCCGGACTGCACCAGCAGGGTTTCGTCGTCTTCCAGGCGCTTCAGCACCTCGACAATTTTGTCGTAGCACTCCCAATCCCGCGCGGCGCGGCCGATACCACCGTAAACCACCAGGTCTTCCGGGCGTTCAGCTACCTCGGCGTCCAGGTTGTTCATCAACATGCGCAGGGGAGCTTCGGTGAGCCAGCTTTTGGCATTGAGCTCACTGCCGCGAGGCGCGCGGATTTTGCGGCTGGGGTCGTGGCGTTTATCAGCGGACATACATTCCTCTCAAATTATTAGGTAAAAATTCTTGCGCCCTATGATTGGCAATCCAGTGTTGCCGGGACGTATGAGATACATGCAGAAATTAGAATCTCAGCTGAGCCCCCAGGCGGTAGCGTTTACCCGGGTGCACCAGGCGGGCAAAGCTCACAGTACCGGCGCTACTCTTGGTACGCCGCCACACCTGTAGGCAGGCATCGCCGGTGGCGATCTCCAGTGCGTAGGCAATAGAAGCTTCTGCTGAGATTGCCTCAACCGTGGTATCCGCCTCGGTCAATGGTGCGACTCTGGAAAGATAGGCGTTTGGCGTGGTGTGGGCGAAATCCTGTTGTAAGTATTCGGGAGCCAGGGCCGGATTGGTAAAGCGTTCTTCCCACTGAATGGGAACGCCGTTATCACAGTGCACAATAATGGTGTGAAAAACCTTGGCCTGTTCCGGCACTTCCAGGGCACGGGCTACTTCGGCGTTAGCCATACAATGTTGTGCCAGCAAAATTCGATTGCTGTAGCTGTGGCCGCGTGCTGAAATTTCATCAGCAATATTGCGCACTTCTAACAGGGAGCCAGCCGGTACTGGTTCGGCCACAAATGTACCGAGTCCCTGGGAGCGCATCAGTACCCGCTCATCGGTCAATTCACTTAAAGCGCGTCTGGCGGTCATACGGCTGACACCGAATTCCTGCGCCAGCTGATTTTCTGAGGGCACCTGGAAATGCACGGGCCAGCTGCCGTTTTCGATGTTTTGCCGGATATGGCGCTTGATCGCCGCGTAGCGGGGTTCGCTTGCAGTATTCATACTCGGGTTTAATGCCTTTATGGCTTGTATATGGTTGTATATACAAGAAATAATAGAAGCTACTATGGTTGTCTTAAAGATGACTGTCAAGCCGGGACGATGGTCTGTATGCTGACTGCCCAAATCCCGCTCGGTATTGCACTGGGCATCTATGGTTAAAGAAGGAAAAGCGCGCCGCTAGAAGCTTATGACAGAACGCTGTGACCTACTGATTACGAATGTGAACGCCGCTACCATGGACCCTTCGATTGCCGGGGGCTACGGTGCTGTAGAGGATGCCGCAGTGGCGGTAACCGGCGGCAAGATTGTTTGGCTGGGGCCGCGTCGCGAGTTACCGGACTGTGCTCCAGATAAGGTGATCGACGGTGAGGGGCAGTGGTTGACACCGGGCCTGATCGATTGCCATACCCATCTGGTTTACGGCGGTCACCGCGCTGGAGAATTTGCCCGCCGCCTGGGCGGGGAGAGCTATGAAGAAGTAGCCCGTTCTGGTGGTGGCATTATTTCCACTGTGAGGGCCACTCGTGCCGCCAGTGCTGAGGAATTATACCGTTTGTCGGAGCCGCGCCTTCGCGCCTTGATGTCCGAGGGGGCCACCACTGTCGAGATCAAATCCGGCTATGGCCTGGATCTGGATACGGAGCTGAAACAGCTGCGCACCGCTCGCCGTTTGGCGCAGCACAATTCGGTAGAAATCGTTACCACCTGTTTGGCCGCTCACGCCCTGCCGCCGGAATACGATGGTCGTGCCGATGAATATATCGATTTGATTTGCGAGCAGATATTGCCGGCAGTCGCGCGCGAGCAACTGGCCGATGCGGTGGATATGTTCTGCGAAACCATCGGCTTTACCGTAGAGCAGTGTCAGCGGGTAATTGATGCCGCCAAGCAGTTGGACATGCCCATTAAAGTGCATGCCGAGCAGCTGGCACGCACTGGCGCCACTGAGATGGCAACCAAAGCCAGCGCCCTCTCCGTAGATCATATTGAATATATTAGCGATGCGGATGTGCTGGCCATGGCTGAAAGCGGCACCGTGGCAGTTTTGCTCCCTGGAGCTTTTTATACATTGCGCGAGACCCAGATGCCACCGGTAGAGAAACTGCGCGAGGCGGGGGTTTGCATGGCTTTGTCCACAGACCTGAATCCCGGTAGCTGCCCTATCGGTTCTCTGCGGTTAATGATGAATATGGGCTGCAACCTATTTGGCCTTACCCCAGCGGAGGCGTTGGCCGGGGTGACTCGCGCAGCCGCGCGGGCCTTGGGGCTCTGCTGTTCCCGCGGAGTACTGCGGCCCGGATTGCGCGCAGATATGGTGTTATGGCCGATGGATACCCCAGATCAGTTGGCCTATGAATTTGGCGCGCTGAAACCCGCACAGATTTTCCTGGGAGGTAAAGATGTTACAGCTGGCTGATATGCGCTTGTGGAGTGGCCGCACAGACAGTGAGGACGGTCGCGCCGGGGAGCGTTGGCACCAACGTGTTTCGCCGCTGCAGCTGGATAACCCCCCTGGAATTGCCATCCTCGGTTTCGCCTCGGATGAAGGTGTGCGCCGCAATAAAGGGCGTATTGGCGCTGCGAAAGGGCCGCGAATCCTACGCTTGGCGACTGCCAATCTGCCCGCCACCTTTGATTTACCTCTTTATGATGCCGGCAATGTACGAGTCGATCGTGAGGATTTGGAATCCGCACAGGCACTACTCGGTGCGCGTATCAATGAGTTGCTGGCTAACGGACACTTTCCCCTGGTTTTGGGGGGTGGACATGAAATCGCGCTTGGTAGTTATCAGGGCATAGCGCGATGGATGCGCGAGCTACACCGGGAAAAGACCCTGGGTATTATCAATTTTGATGCCCATCTGGATTTGCGTATCCCTTCACCCAAGGGCTCCTCGGGTACACCTTTCTATCAAATTGCGGAACAGTGCCAGATCAATGGCCGCCCTTTCAATTATCTCTGTGTCGGTGCTGCCGATAATGCCAATACGCCGGCGCTTTACAATCGTGCCGATGAACTGGGTGCAGAAGTCATTCGCGATCGAGAAATTAGCAGCTGGAATCTGGATAAAATAAAACAGCAGATCCGGGACTTTACCGATAAGGTGGACTTTCTGTACCTCACAGTATGCCTGGACGTATTACCAGCAGCAGTAATGCCTGCGGTCAGTGCCCCCTCTGGGCGTGGAGTCCCGCTGGAATTACTCGAAGAGCTGCTGGATACCGTTCTGGACTCAAACAAGGTTTGCTTGGCGGATATGGCCGAGTTTAATCCCTATTTCGATATTGAAGATCATGGTGCGCGCACTGCAGCAAGGTTGGTTTTCCAAATAACGAATGGGGCCGCGCGCTCAACTCGCCAAGAGTAAGAGGGTAAAGTGGCCTGTAAGGCTGCCAGGGGTTGGCAGCCTTATGCTTCTAAACCGTAATATGCAGCCTCACGGTAATATTATTGCGGGTTGCATTGGAGTAGGGGCAAACTTCCTCGTGAGCTTTTAAGGCCACGCGTTCAGCTACCACCTGATCCATGCCCGGTAGCTCTATATAGAGATCAACTTCCAGCCCAAAGCCTTTCCCGCTGGGTCCTATGCCAACTTCAGCTCGCACACTGGTATCGTTCGGTGTAGCGACCTTTTCCTTGTCCGCAACAAATTTCATCGCGCCGATAAAACAAGCCGAATAGCCTGCCGCAAATAATTGCTCGGGGTTGGTACCACCTCCGCCATCCCCGCCCAGCTCTTTGGGAATGCTGAGCTTTACGTCTAGGGCGCCATCTGACGAAGCCGCCTGTCCATCACGTCCACCGGTCGCCGTGGCGACTGCCGTATAGAGAGCCTTCATAAGTGTGTCCTAAGGAATTCTGCAGACGAAGTGTAGTTGTCTTGGCTTGTGTTGGTATGTAAAGCCTGAGGTAAATCCGAGTTATCGGATCAAACGAGGATATCGACACTTACTGAGAAAGTAGACGAAATTTTTTGTAAGGTTTTTGGCGTCGCCGGTACAGTACTCATTACAAAAAAATGGAGTAGCCGGTGGATTTACGGGATCAATTATTTCAGCAAGCGATAAGCGAGTATGCCGAGGGTATCTCCCGAATAGCGCGCAGCTATGTGCGCACTACTGCAGAACATGAGGATCTTCTCCAGGAGATATGGTTGGGGCTATGGCGAGCGTTGCCTTCCTTTCGAGGGGATGCCAGCTTAAAAACCTTTGTCTATCGCATTGCTCACAATCGTTGTGTAACCGAAATAGCAAGAAGAAAACCTCAACATGCGGGTGAGGAGGAATTGATGACGCTGCCAGACAATCAAGCGGGTCCCGATGAGCGCCTGGCAGAAGAGCGTAAGTCAGAGCGGCTGCTAATTGCGGTTAAAAAACTACCACTGGGCTTACGTCAAACCCTGACCCTGCGTTTAGAGGGGTTAAGCTATATGGAAATTTCAGAAGTGCTTGGTATCAGTGAAAGCAATATTGCCGTGCGCTTGAATCGAGCAAAAGAACGGCTGAACATCTGCTTATCAGGAGGTGAGTAATGAATAAAGCGAGCAGTGAAGAACAGTGGTCTGAACTGGAAACTTTATGGAAGCAGCAGCAGGTTAGTACAAAAGTGCCTACTGCTATATTAAAGTGGGTACGTCGTCAGGAGCGACGTATGCGTTTTGTGATTGTTTCCGAGGTTATCACATGGATTGTCTTAGCACTTTTTATAGTCAAGACAGTGCTGGAAAGAAACCTAGCAGATGTATCTATCAGGTTATTCTTTGTATTTAGTATCTTTGCGTTGGGGATTGGATTTTCAATAGTAAATCGACGTGGCTTATGGGGACCATTGGAGGAAACGGCAAAAGCTTATATTGATTTAGCGTTATTAAGATTGCGCCGAAAACGAAGGGAGATAAATTTTTGTTGGTTTTATTTATTGATTCAGCTTGTAATATTTGCGGTCTGGCACTTCATTTCAATTGAAATTGATCCAAACGCACCATTCATCAAGGATCCTAAAAAAGCTCTCCTAGTTACTTTAGGTGTGACAGCCTTTCTATCTCTATATAGTTACTATGTCTACTGGCGTACTGGACGCGAAAAGGCCAGTTTGGAAGATCTACAAAAAAAATATTTAAATTAGTTGTAAGTAAATGGATGAGGGCGAGACTGTAAAAAGGACAGCTTTAAAATTGGAATAAGGATATGTTTACAGATCTCGATCAATTAATTAGTAGCTTTTCAGAATTGCTGAGCCAAATTAGTCCGCTAAAGGGTTTTTTATTTGTTGTTTTCTTTTTTGCTGTTTGGTTTCTTCCAGCCATAGTTGCATTTTTTCTCAATAGAAAACACTTCCGTAAAATTCTCGCAGCAAATGTGCCTGCAGGGCTTTCCTGGATTGCCTGGGTTGCCCTTTTAGCTTGGGCTGTCACCGGTAAGTTGCGCGATAAAGACGGTGCGAAGGGGCAGATTACTTCTGGTGGAAATAAAGAGGCTGGCGTTTCTGGCAAGCACGCAGCATCAAGCGGTCGTTAAGGCTCCATGGGATTGCAGGCTGCGGATAGGACGGATTCCTCCTATCCGTTTTGATTAGGTATATAGATCTAATGTCCTCCACACGTCTACATAGTGAGTTAATCGTAGCCTGTTTTTTGCTCAAGACACCTTTTGAAAATTTATTACAAGAAGAGCTTGCCGTGCCCCCCTGAAGTCCGTATAGTTCGCCTCCTCGCTGCTCAGGCA
>NZ_CP092418.1:4620000-4622500 GCF_023716485.1 Microbulbifer variabilis | reverse complement strand
CAGGCCAACGATTTATTGTTGAGTCTGAATGTTAAAGTCGTTAGTAGTCGTTTGTGTTGTATGGTCAAGCGACTAAGCGTATACGGTGGATGCCTTGGCAGCTGGAGGCGATGAAGGACGTAGGAGCCTGCGAAAAGTCTAGGGGAGCTGGCACACAAGCTTTGATCCTAGAATGTCCGAATGGGGAAACCCACCTGTTTTACAGGTATCCATAACTGAATACATAGGTTATGGAGGCGAACCCGGGGAACTGAAACATCTAAGTACCCGGAGGAAAAGAAATCAACCGAGATTCCCTGAGTAGCGGCGAGCGAAAGGGGATTAGCCCTTAAGCTCTTTATGTTTTAGTGGAAGGTTCTGGAAAGTACCGCGATACAGGGTGATAGCCCCGTACACGAAAAGGCATTTAGAGTGAAATCGAGTAGGTCGGGACACGTGTTATCTTGACTGAATATGGGGGGACCATCCTCCAAGGCTAAATACTCCCAGCTGACCGATAGTGAACCAGTACCGTGAGGGAAAGGCGAAAAGAACCCCGGAGAGGGGAGTGAAATAGAACCTGAAACCGTATACGTACAAGCAGTAGGAGCCCTTCGGGGTGACTGCGTACCTTTTGTATAATGGGTCAGCGACTTATTGTCTGTAGCAAGGTTAACCGCTTAGGGGAGCCGTAGAGAAATCGAGTCTTAATAGGGCGTTTAGTTGCAGGCAATAGACCCGAAACCCGGCGATCTATCCATGGGCAGGTTGAAGGTTGAGTAACATCAACTGGAGGACCGAACCCACTAATGTTGAAAAATTAGGGGATGACCTGTGGATCGGAGTGAAAGGCTAATCAAGCCGGGAGATAGCTGGTTCTCCTCGAAAGCTATTTAGGTAGCGCCTCGCGTCTCACCCTCGGGGGTAGAGCACTGTTTGGGCTAGGGGGTCATCCCGACTTACCAACCCCATGCAAACTCCGAATACCGAGGAGTGCAATCGCGGGAGACACACGGCGGGTGCTAACGTCCGTCGTGGAAAGGGAAACAACCCAGACCGCCAGCTAAGGTCCCAAATACCAGTTAAGTGGGAAACGATGTGGGAAGGCCCAGACAGCTAGGAGGTTGGCTTAGAAGCAGCCATCCTTTAAAGAAAGCGTAATAGCTCACTAGTCGAGTCGGCCTGCGCGGAAGATATACCGGGGCTAAAACTGGTAACCGAAGCTGCGGATGCTCTTAGGAGCATGGTAGAGGAGCGTTGTGTAAGCCGTTGAAGGTGGATCGGGAGGTCTGCTGGAGGTATCACAAGTGCGAATGCTGACATGAGTAACGACAAGGGAGGTGAAAAACCTCCCCGCCGGAAGACCAAGGGTTCCTGTCCAACGCTAATCGGGACAGGGTTAGTCGACCCCTAAGGCGAGGGCGAAAGCCGTAGTCGATGGGAAACAGGTTAATATTCCTGTACTCGCTATTGCTGCGACGGAGTGACGGAGAAGGCTAGGCCGGCATGGCGATTGGTTGTCCATGTTTAAGGTTGTAGGCTGGGGACTTAGGCAAATCCGGGTCCCTAAGGCTGAGAACTGATGACGAAGCCCACTTGTGGGTGAAGTGGTTGATGCCCTGCTTCCAGGAAAAACTTCTAAGCTTCAGGCAATAGTGAATCGTACTCTAAACCGACACAGGTGGTCAGGTAGAGAATACCAAGGCGCTTGAGAGAACTCTGGTGAAGGAACTAGGCAAAATGGTACCGTAACTTCGGGAGAAGGTACGCCGGTTTTGGTGATGGGACTTGCTCCCTAAGCTGAGGCCGGTCGAAGTGACCAGGTGGCTGCGACTGTTTATTAAAAACATAGCACTCTGCAAACTCGTAAGAGGACGTATAGGGTGTGACGCCTGCCCGGTGCCGGAAGGTTAATTGATGGGGTTAGCTTCGGCGAAGCTCTTGATCGAAGCCCCGGTAAACGGCGGCCGTAACTATAACGGTCCTAAGGTAGCGAAATTCCTTGTCGGGTAAGTTCCGACCTGCACGAATGGCGTAACGATGGCCACGCTGTCTCCACCAGAGACTCAGTGAAATTGAAATCGCTGTTAAGATGCAGTGTACCCGCGGCTAGACGGAAAGACCCCGTGAACCTTTACTACAGCTTTGCACTGAACTTTGAGCCTACTTGTGTAGGATAGGTGGGAGGCTTTGAAGCAGTAACGCTAGTTACTGTGGAGCCGTCCTTGAAATACCACCCTGGTATGTTTGAGGTTCTAACTCTGGTCCGTTATCCGGATCGAGGACAGTGTATGGTGGGTAGTTTGACTGGGGCGGTCTCCTCCCAAAGAGTAACGGAGGAGTACGAAGGTGCACTCAGCATGGTCGGAAATCATGCAATGAGCATAATGGTATAAGTGCGCTTGACTGCGAGTCAGACATGACGAGCAGGTACGAAAGTAGGTCATAGTGATCCGGTGGTTCTGTATGGAAGGGCCATCGCTCAACGGATAAAAGGTACTCCGGGGATAACAGGCTGATA